>JALYLK010000119.1 GCA_030774275.1 Actinomycetota bacterium | reverse complement strand
GAGGACGAGCGGGCGAACGTGCTTGGCACGTGGGAGGGCTCCGGGGACGGGCCCACGCTGATGTTCAACGGGCATCTGGACACGTCGTACTCCGGGCGCGAGCCCTGGTTGCAGGGGATCCCCGGGTTCCAGCCACAGGGATTCGAGCGCGATGGCCGGATCTACGGGCTCGGGATCTCGAACATGAAGGGCGCGCTTTGCTGCTACGTCGAGGCGGTTCGCGCCCTGCGGGAAGCGGGCGTTCGGCTGAAGGGGGACCTGATGATCGCCTGCGTCGCCGGCGAGATCGAGAAGGCTCAGGAGGGGATAGCCGAGGGAGCGGAGTATCGCGGCTATGCCGCCGGGTCCCGACACCTCGTCTCTCACGGCGGCGTCGCCGACTTCTGCATCCTCGGCGAGCCCACCGAGAACAAGCTTGTGCTCGCGCACTTCGGCGCGCTCTGGGTGCGGCTCTCGACGACGGGTCCATTCATCCACACCGCTTTCAGCGAGGGCCGGCGCGACGAGAACTCGATCATTCGGATGCGCGACGTGCTCGACCAGGTGCTCGAGTGGCTGCCTAGCTGGGAGCTGAAGATGAGCCACGAGGGCGTGCGCGGGATCGCGAATGTCGGCGCGATCCAGGGAGGCTTTGGCTGGCGCGCGTCGCGCACGCCGCACCGGACCGATCTTTTTCTCGACCTCCGCGTCCCGCCGCGCGTGCCGATGGCAGAGGCGCGGCGTCAGGCGCTCGCCTTCGCCCGCTCGCTCAGGGTCGACGCGGAGGTCTACGTCTCCGCGCCGGGCGCCGAGATCGAAGAGTCGTCTCCGGTCGTCGCAGCTGTCGGCGAGGCGCACGCGGAAGTGTTCGGCTCTCCGCCCGAGTCTGACGTCGTGCGCTGGTTCTCCGACGCGTCGGTGCTCTCCCGCTACGGGATTCCGACGCTGAACTACGGGACGTCGTCCGGGCTCCCGGACGCCGAGCTGGGCGAGAACCTCGAGATCGCCGGGCTCGTACAGACGGCCGAGGTCTATGCACGAGCCGCGATGAAGGTCTGCGGGAGCTGACGTGGCCCGCCTGGTCACCTTCGACGACGGCAAGGTCGGCGAGCTGCGCGACGACCAGATCGTCGAGCTCGAAGTGCCGTCGATGCGCCATTACTTCGAGCGCGACGAGCCTCCGCGCGCGACCGGCGAGGAGTTCGCCTTCGAGGACGTCAAGTTGCGCGCGCCGATCGTGCCGAAGAAGTTCTTCCACACGGCGGGCAACTTCCGCGAGCACGAGGAGGAGTCGAAGCAGGTGGGCTGGTCGCACCGGATCGCGCCCTGGATCATGTTCTTCCAGAACGTGGACGCGATCGTCGGGCCGGACGAGCCGGTTGTCTACCCGGAGCACCTGACCGACGAGCTCGACTACGAGCTCGAGCTGGCGGTCGTGATCCGCAAGTCGGGTAAGTGGTTCGGGCCTGAGGACGCGATGGACTACGTCGGCGGCTACGTGATCTTCAACGACATCACCGCTCGGGACATCCAGCGGCGCGAGATGGAATCCGGCGTGTTCTCCTTCTGCAAGGCGATCGACACCTTCTGTCCGCTCGGCCCCTGGATCGTCACGCCGGACGAGATCGGCGACCCGCACGACCTTGCGATGGAGCTGCGGGTGAACGGTGAGCCGAGGCAACGCTCGCACAGCGGGAACATGTCCGTGACGATCCCGGAGATCCTGGCGCACTACTCGGCGCTCGGGTATTCGGCGGGCGACGTCCTCTCGACCGGCACGGTCTCTGGGGTCGCCGGCTTCAGCCCCGACGCCGCCGAGCTCTACCTGAAGCCGGGCGACGTGATGGAGGCGGAGATCGAGAAGATCGGCGTGCTGCGAAACCCCGTCGTCTCCTGGCAGGAGGCCCACGGCGAGCCGGCGCCGGAGCGCGTTCGCTGGTGAGGTGGGAGCGGGACGACGCGAAGCTCGACCGCGTCCGCGCGCTCATGGCCGATCACGAGCTCGACGCACTGGTCGTCAGGGCTCCCGACAATGTTCTCTACCTGACGAACTTCTGGGGGATGAAGGGCTACGACGCCGTGGTTTTCCCGCGTGCCGGAGATCCGACGCTGATCGCGCTCGAGCCGTCGGCAGACGACGCCGCGCGCACCGCGTGGACGAAGGACGTTCGTTTCTTTGGCGGGTATGACGCGAGCGACCCGCGGCCGCCGACCATGCGGGCGCTCGACCTCGCGCGCGAGGTCTCCCGCGACTACGGCCGGGTCGGCCTGGAGCTCTCGCTGGGGACGCAGGCCTCTGACCGGATGGTCGGCGAGCCGACGACCTACACGAAGGCCTGGTTCGACGCTTGGCCCGACGCGGCTGACGCGACGCCGTTGCTGAACGCCGCGCGGGCGATCAAGACCCCGCAGGAGCTCGAGCGGATGCGGATCGCCAATGAGATCGCCGCGGACGCGATGGAGCACGTGAAGGCGAATCTGCGCCCCGGCATGACGGAGAGCCAGGCCGCAGCGCTGTGGCTCGGCCACGTTCACGGGGAGGGGACGGCCCGCAGCGACGTCGATCTCGCCCTCGGCTTCTCGCTCGTCTGGTCGGGGCCAGGGATCCGCACCTTCACGGCCACGGGCGACCGACCCGTTCAGGCGAACGAGCCGACGCTGTTCGAGATCTGGGTCTGCGCCGACGGCTACTGGTGCGACCACACGAAGAACGTCTGCCCCGGCGAGCTCGAGCCTCGCTACGACGAGCTGCTCGACCAGCTGCTTGCGGTCTACAACCGCGCCATCGAGCACCTCCGTCCGGGTGCCGAGCTTGCCGAGCTCGACCGGCTCGTCCGCTCCGGGATCGAGGAGGCCGGTTATCCAGGCCAGCCGAGCCATCCAATAGCGCACGGCGTGGGTGCAAGGGCGCACGAGCCTCCGTACGCGCATCAGGCGGGCAGCGGCAGCGTCGAGGCAGGCATGGTCTTTGCGGTCGAGCCGGGGATCTACTGGCCCGAGGGCGGGGGCCTTCGGGTTGAGGACAACTTCCTCGTCACTGCCGGCGGGACCGAGAAGCTCTCCTCCTATCCGGACGACTTCCGTTGAACGATCGTGTCTGGACCGGTGAGATCAACCGCGACGCGGCGATCGACGCCGAGGTTGGGTTCTACGACACGACGCTGCGGGACGGCGAGCAGGCGGTCGGCGTTGTCCTCGATCCCGAGCAGAAACTCGAGATCGCGCGCGGGCTCGATGCTCTCGGGAT
>JALYLK010000118.1 GCA_030774275.1 Actinomycetota bacterium | reverse complement strand
TTGATCGCCTTGAAATCGTCGAGGTCGAAGACGATCAACGCCAGCTGCCGGTCGTAGCGATGGGCACGGGCGACTTCGCGGGCGAGCGTCTCGTGGAAGTAGCGCCGGTTGTGCAGGCCGGTGAGCGCGTCGAGGTCGGCCAACTGGCGAGCCTCGCGGAAGCGATTCGCATTCTCGATCGCAGGCCCGGCGCGAAGCGCGAGCTCCTCCAGCTCGCGGACCTCGTCCTCGTTCCACGTGTGCGAGCGCGAGCGCGAGAAGACCGCGATGAAGCCGATCGACCCGTTCTCCGCCTGAATCGGCACCGCTAGCCCCGAATGAATCAGGTTGGTCGTACCGTCCGTAGACACCATCTCCGTCGGGTACTGGTAGACGAGCGAGATCGAGCGGGCCTCTGCGCCTCCCGGCGGTCCGGCGATCGCCTGGCGCTGAGCCTCTTCAGTCGTCAAGCCGAGCGTTGCCACGATCGGCGCCGCACCATTGCCGTCGGCGTCGTCGAGCCGTGCGAGGGCGGCATCGACACCAGGCAGAGCGCCGGCGGCGTCGAGTGTCCTCGTCAAGACCTCGTCGAGGTCGATCGTGCCGGCAAGCTCGCCCAGCATTCGGTTTCGCCGCCCCTCCTCCTGGGCGCGCTCGAGTGCTTCCGTGAGCTCGCTGACCATGCCTTCCATGCGCGTATTCATGTCAGTAACGAGCTCGGCGAGCCGCTCGTCGCTGGCCTCACCTCTCGCGGCGCCGCGGAGCAGCCAGAGCACGAGCAGCAGCAGGACAACTGCCGCCCCGCCGGCGGCTATGGCTACGACGGTAGTCGTCGTCACAGCGACCACAGCTCCAATCATCCCTCCATGCAACTTTCCCAGTCCCCCGCCGACGCCGCAGCTAGAGCGGGCCCGATCTCACTGTAATCCGCCTCGGGCACCTTGACTATAGTTTTGAAACCGTAAATCGCATCTCGCACACACGCTACCGGGGCCGTCGATTCCCTGCAGCGGTGCGGGTTTCCGCCGTTTGCACGGCCGGGGGCGATTCGCTACCATGCCTGTCCGGTTGGCAGGGGCTAGTCCCCTGGCCAGCCTTTGTTGTGCCGTAAACCCCTTTCCCTGGAGAAGCTGTTACCGCAATGCCGACTGTCAATCAACTCGTGCGTAAGGGCCGCTCCGCGCCGAAGCCGCGGACGAAGACCCCTGCGCTCCGCGGCGCCCCGCAGAAGCGCGGTGTTTGCACGCGCGTGTACACAACGACCCCGAAGAAGCCGAACTCGGCGCTGCGCAAAGTGGCCCGCGTCCGGCTGACGAACGGGATGGAAGTCGGCGCCTACATCCCCGGGGAAGGCCACAACCTCCAGGAGCACTCGGTTGTGCTGATCCGCGGCGGCCGCGTCCGCGACCTTCCCGGCTTCCGTTACAAGGTCATTCGCGGCGGACTCGACGCCGCCGGCGTCGGCGACCGCCGCAAGGGCCGCTCGAAGTACGGCGCCAAGAGAGGTTCATAATGCCGCGCCGAGCAGAGATTCCGGTCCGCGAACTCACGCCGGACCCGGTCCACAACTCACGCCTCGTCAGCCAGGTGATCAACCGCGTGATGACGCGCGGGAAGAAGAGCACGGCCGAGCAGATCGTCTACGGCGCACTGACCAAGGTCGGCGAGCAGACCGGCAAGCCGCCGGTCGAGGTGCTCGAGCAGGCGATCAAGACGATTACGCCGGTGCTCGAGGTTCGTTCCCGCCGCGTCGGCGGCGCGAACTACCAGGTACCCGTCGAGGTGCCGCAGCGCCGCGCGCGCACGCTGGCCGTGCGCTGGCTCGTCACGTTCTCGCGCGACCGGCGCGAGAAGCACATGTCGGAGAAGCTCGCCGGCGAGATCCTGGACGCCCTGAATCAGCAGGGCAACGCCTTCAAGCGCAAGGACGACCTCTACCGGATGGCGCAGGCCAACAAGGCTTTCGCTCACTACCGCTGGTAACCGAGATGGCGACGATCGACAAGACGAAAGGCGTCCCAGTGGCCCTGGACCGCGTGCGCAACATCGGAATCATGGCGCACATCGACGCGGGCAAGACCACCACGACCGAGCGGATCCTCTACTACACCGGACGCACCCACAAGATGGGTGAGGTGCACGAGGGCGCCGCGGTGATGGACTGGATGGCGCAGGAACAGGAGCGAGGGATCACGATCACGTCGGCGGCGACGACGGCGTTCTGGCGCGACTTTCGGGTGAACATTATCGATACGCCCGGGCACGTGGACTTTACGGTCGAGGTGGAGCGCAGCCTGCGCGTACTCGACGGCGCGATCGCCGTTTTCGACGCCGTCGCCGGCGTCGAGCCCCAGTCCGAGACGGTCTGGCGTCAGGCCGATCGCTACCGCGTGCCGCGCATCGCCTTCATCAACAAGATGGACCGAACCGGCGCCGATTTCTTCGCCTCGGTTCAGTCGATGGTCGACCGGCTCGGCGCCCGGCCCGTGCCCGTGCAGCTGCCACTCGGTCAGGAGGAGCACTTCCGCGGTGTCATCGACCTGGTCGAGATGCGTGCACTCGTCTGGCAGGACGAGCTCGGGACCAACTACGAGGTCGAGGAAATCCCGGCTGAGCTGCTCGAGCAGGCGCAGGAATACCACCACCAGCTGATCGACTCGGTCGCAGACCACGACGACGAGCTGCTGGAGACCTATCTTCTCGACGAGGACGCCGTGACGCCGGAAATGCTGAGGCGCGCGCTTCGCGCCGCGACGCTCGATATCACGGTGACGCCCATCCTGCTCGGCTCCGCCTTCAAGAACAAGGGCGTCCAGCCGCTGCTCGACGCAGTCATCGAGTACCTGCCGAGCCCGCTCGACGTGCCACCCGTGCATGGCATCGACCCCCGCACGGAGCACGAGCTCTCACGACGCCCGGCCGTAGACGAGCCATTCGCTGCGCTTGCCTTCAAGGTCATGTCCGACCCCTACGTCGGGAAGCTGACGTACATCCGCGTCTACTCAGGGCAGGTCAACGCCGGCGACCGCGTCCTGAACACGACGACAGGCAAGACTGAGCGTGTCGGCCGGATCCTGCAGATGCACGCAAACCATCGCGAGGAGCGCGAGCAGATCATGGCGGGCGAGATCGCCGCGACGGTGGGCCTCAAGAACACGACCACTGGCGACACGCTCGCCACCGACACGGCGCCCATCCGGCTCGAGTCGATGGACTTCCCCGAGCCGGTCATCTCGGTTGCGATCGAGCCGAAGACGAAGGGCGACCAGGACAAGCTCGGCGCCGGTCTGCAGCGACTGACCGAGGAGGACCCGACCTTCCGCGTCCGCACCGACGAGGAGACCGGACAGACGCTGATCTCAGGCATGGGTGAGCTGCACTTGGAGATCATCGTCGACCGGCTCACGCGCGAGTTCAACGTCGACGCGAACGTCGGCAGGCCGCAGGTCGCCTACCGCGAGACGATCAGCAAGCCCGTCGAGAAGATCGAGGGCCGTTTCGTCCGCCAGACGGGCGGCCGAGGCCAGTACGGGCACGCCGTCATCAACGCTTCCCCTATGGACCCGGGCGAGGGCTACGAGTTCGTCGACAAGATTGTCGGCGGAAAGATTCCCAAGGAATACATCTCTTCGGTCGACCTCGGCATTCAGGAGGCGATGGAGTCCGGTGTCATGTCGGGCTACCCCGTCGTCGATGTCCGGATCGAGCTGATCGACGGCTCGTTCCACGACGTCGACTCGAGCGAGATGGCCTTCAAGATCGCCGGCTCGATGGCGTTCAAGAGCGCCGAGCAGCGGGCGAAGCCGAAGCTTCTCGAACCCGTTATGGCCGTAGAGGTCGTGACGCCCGAGGAGTACCTCGGCGACGTGATGGGCGATCTCAACTCGCGCCGCGGGCGCGTCGAGGGCCTGGAGCCGCGCGGCAACGCGCAGGCGATCCGAGCCCGCGTCCCGCTCGCGACCATGTTCGGCTACGCCACCGACCTGCGCTCGACGACGCAGGGGCGGGCCACGTTCACGATGCAGTTCGATCGTTACGAGGAAGTTCCTCAGTCGATCGCAAGCGAGCTCGTCGACTCGTCCAGCTAGCGCTTTGGAATCAACAAACGGAATTACGTAACGGAGGTAGGAGGACAGTGTCCAAGCAGAAGTTCGAACGCAACAAGCCGCATCTCAACGTCGGCACCATCGGTCACATCGACCACGGGAAGACAACCCTGACAGCCGCGATTTCGAAGGTCCTCGCCGATCAGGGCGTCTCGAGCACCGAGGTGCGCGACTTCAGCTCGATCGACAACGCGCCCGAGGAGCGGCAGCGCGGGATCACGATCAACACCTCGCACGTCGAGTACGAGACGGAGAACCGTCACTACGCGCACGTCGACTGCCCGGGGCACGCCGACTACATCAAGAACATGATCACCGGCGCCGCCCAGATGGACGGCGCGATCCTGGTCGTCTCGGCCGCCGACGGCCCGATGCCGCAGACCCGCGAGCACATCCTGCTCGCCCGCCAGGTGGAGGTGCCGTCGATCGTCGTCGCCCTGAACAAGGCCGACATGGTCGACGACCCCGAGCTGCTCGAGCTCGTCGAGATCGAGGTCCGCGAGCTGCTCACGAGCTACGAGTTCCCGGGAGACGAGATCCCGGTCGTGCAGGTCTCGGCGCTGAAGGCGCTCGAGGGCGACCCCGAGTGGACTCCCAAGATCCTCGAGCTGATGGGGCACGTCGACTCCTACATCCCGGAGCCGACGCGCGACACGGACAAGCCGTTCCTGATGCCGATCGAGGACGTCTTCACGATCACGGGCCGCGGCACGGTGGTCACCGGCCGGATCGAGCAGGGAACGATCAACTCCGGCGACACCGTCGAGATCGTCGGCATCCACCCGGAGGTGGCGAGCACCGTCGTCACCGGGCTCGAGATGTTCAACAAGACGCTCGACTTCGCCCAGGCCGGCGACAACGCGGGCGTGCTGCTCCGTGGCACGAAGCGCGAGGAGGTGGAGCGCGGCCAGGTGCTTGCGAAGCCGAAGTCGATCACGCCTCACACCCACTTCAAGGCCGAGGTCTACGTGCTCTCGAAGGAAGAGGGTGGCCGCCACACGCCGTTCTTCAACAACTACCGGCCGCAGTTCTACTTCCGGACGACAGACGTGACCGGCTCGATCAAGCTCCCGGAGGGCCAGGAGATGGTCATGCCGGGTGACAACACGAACATGGAGATCGAGCTGATCCAGCCGATCGCGATGGATCAAGGTCTCCGGTTCGCAATCCGCGAGGGCGGCCGCACCGTGGGCGCGGGCGTCGTCACAGAGATCCAGAACTAATCAATTGGCGCAGAAGATACGCATCCGTCTGAAGGGGTACGACCACACGCAACTCGATAGGTCGGCGCAGTCGATCGTCGAGACGGCCCAGCGAACCGGGGCCACGATCACCGGTCCTGTGCCCCTTCCGACGGAGAAGAACGTCTACACCGTGATCCGCAGCCCTTTCAAGGACAAGGACTCGCGTGAGGCGTTCGAGATCCGAACGCACAAGCGCCTGATCGACATTCACTCGCCCACACCGAAAACGGTCGACTCGCTGATGCGCCTCGACCTGCCGGCCGGCGTCGACATCGAGATCAAGCTCTAGCGATGAAAGGGATCGTGGGGAAGAAGCTCGGGATGACCCAGGTCTTCGACGAGGAGACCGGTCAAGTGACCTCCGTCACGGTGATCGAGGCCGGCCCCTGTCCCGTCGTCTCGGTCAAGCAGGCCGACGTCGACGGCTACGACGCCGTCCAGGTCGCCTACGGCGAGGTTGCCGAGGACCGGCTCTCGAAGCCGAAGCTCGGCCACCTGAAGAAGAACAACGTTGCGCCACACAGACACCTGCTCGAGCTCCGCGGCCTGACCGGCGCGACCGAGGGCGAGGCGGTCACCGTCGAGAGCTTCGAGCCCGGCGACAAGGTCAAGGTCTCGGGCGTCTCGATCGGCAAGGGCTTCGCCGGGACGATCAAGCGGCACAACTTCAGCCGCGGCCCGACTTCGCACGGCTCGCACAACATCCGCAAGCCGGGCTCCATCGGCGCCTCGGCGACGCCGTCGCGGGTCTTCAAAGGAATGAAGATGGCGGGCCGCCTCGGCGGCAAGCGCGTCACGCAGGTGGGCCTGACGGTCCACTCGATCGATCCCGAGCTGAACCTCCTGCTCGTCAAGGGGGCCGTCCCCGGCCCCAAAAACGGGCTGGTCGAGGTACGAGAGGAGATCAAGCGTGCCCGCGCCTAAGGCTCCTGTTCTAGACGGTACGGGCAAGAAGGCGAAAGACCTGATGCTCGACGAGAGCGTTTTCGGCGCCGACGTCAAGCCGCACCTCGTCCACGAGGCCGTACGCGCGGAGCTGAACGCGAGCAGGGCGGCGACGCGCGGCGTCAAGAGCCGTGGGCTCGTTGCGGGCGGCCGCTCGAAGCCCTGGCGCCAGAAAGGCACCGGCCGCGCGCGTGCCGGCTCGACGCGAGCGCCGCACTGGACGGGTGGGGGCGTCGCTTTCGCCGTCCGCAGCAACTTCGTCGCGAAGGTCAACCGCAAGGAGCGCAAGGCTGCCTTCCGCGCCGCGTTGTCGGCCCATGCCGACGAGGGAAGCTTCGGGATCCTGGCCGACGACTCCTTCGATAAGCCCTCGACAAAGGCCGCCGCTGCGCTCGTCGAGGCGTGGGGCAAGCAGGCGCCGTTGATCGTCGTCGCCCAGGAGGACCAGGAATCGATCGTCAAGTCCTTCCGCAACCTCCCGGGAGTGCAAGTCGTGACGCCGTCCGAGATCGAGATCTCGGCGATCGTCTGGGCGCGCTCGCTGCTGGTCAGCGAGGGCGCGCTGGAGCTCGTTCAAGGACGGGCCTCATGAGTCTTCATCCGAATGAGGTGCTCCTTGCCCCCGTGGTGTCCGAGAAGAGCTACGAGCAGATCGAGGCCAATCACCGCTACTCGTTCCGCGTTCACCCGGACGCGCACAAGACGCAGATCAGGCAGGCGGTCGAGGAGCTGTTCAACGTCCACGTCGAGCGCGTCAACGTGATCAAGGTGCGCTCGAAGCCGAAGCGCCGCGGCCTGGTCAAGGGCCGCAAGCCCGGCTGGAAGAAGGCGATCGTGCAGATCAAGGCCGGCGAGTCGATCGAGATCTTCGAAGGAGCGCAGGCGTAGCCGTGGCGATTCGTAGGTACAAGCCGACTTCTCCTGGCAGACGCTTCATGTCGGTCTCGTCGTTCGACGAGATCACGAAGACCGAGCCCGAGAAGAGTCTGACCGGCGCGCTGAAGAAGAGCGGCGGGCGAAATGCGAACGGTCGCATCACCCGACGTCACCAGGGCGGCGGCCACAAGCGCCTCTACCGCCAGATCGACTTCAAGCGGCTCAAGGACGGCGTCCCCGCGAAGGTCGCCGCGATCGAGTACGACCCCAACCGGTCGGCGCGCATCGCGCTGCTCCACTACGCAGACGGTGCAAAGGCCTACATCCTGGCACCGGCCCGGCTGCGGGTCGGCGCGGTGGTCGAATCCGGCCCCGGCGCGGACATCAAGCCCGGCAACGCGCTGCCGCTATCGAACATCCCGACCGGCACGCTCGTCCACAACGTCGAGCTGAAGCCCGGCCAGGGCGGCAAGATGGCCCGCTCGGCGGGATCCGGCGTCCAGCTCGTGGCGAAGGACGAGGGCTACGGCGTCCTGCGCCTCCCCTCAGGCGAGATGCGCCGCGTTGCGCTCACGTGCCGCGCGACCATAGGTCAGGTAGGCAACGTCGACCACGAGAACATCACCGGCGGCAAGGCGGGCCGGAGCCGCTGGCGCGGCAAGCGCCCGACCGTGCGCGGCTCGGCGATGAACCCCGTCGACCACCCGCACGGCGGCGGCGAGGGCAAATCGAAGGGCGGCCGCCACCCGGTCACGCCGTGGGGCGTGCCGACGCTCGGCAAGCGCACCCGCCGCAAGCACAAGGAATC
>JALYLK010000117.1 GCA_030774275.1 Actinomycetota bacterium | reverse complement strand
CCCCACGATCAGGACGCCGGTCGAGCCGAGGGCGAGCCCGAACCCGAGTGCCAGCGCCGTGCCGAGGTAGCCGCCGTGGGCCTTCCCGAGCGTCAGCATCAGCCCCGCGGTGAAGACAGTGAGACCGGTCCGGAAGGGCCGCATGTCGACGAGCTCGCTGCGGGCGAGAAAGAGTGCACCGACGATCATGCAGGCAACCGGGAAGATCGTTCGGGCCGCGCCGATCAAGGCGTCGAGCCCGTCCGCAGCGAGAGCGCCTACGAAGCCGCCGCTCCAGCCGAGGTAGATGACCGTCGAGAGAAAGACGCCGAGCGCGGCGAGGACGAGCCCGATCAGCTCCGGATGCTGATGGCCGCGAGGCTTCTGCGAGCGCTTCTTCTTCCGCACGCGCGACGGCGTGCGAGGTTTCAATAGGCGCTTCTTGCGACGGCGGGGCACGGCCGCACGTCATTCGACGGCTTCCTGCCGAAGCCCTGCTTGTAGGATCGACCCGCGTGATCAGGTGGATCTTCGTCTCCTGGGCTGCTAACGCGGTGGTCCTCGGTATCACCGGTTTGGTGCTGAGCGGAATGACGTTTCACCACTCGTTTTTGGCCCTGATCGAAGCCGCAGCCGTGTTCGGGGTGCTGAACACGATCCTCAAGCCGATCCTGAGGCTTCTGACGTTGCCGCTCGCGCTCGTCACGCTGGGCATCGCCTGGTTCTTCGTCTCGCTCGCGATGCTCTGGCTCACCGATCTGATCGTCGGGAAGTTCTCGATCCACGGCTTCTGGACCTACGTCTGGGCCACGGTCATCGTCTGGGTCGTGAACCTCGTGGTCGATGCGGTGTTCCAGCCGCGCCGAGGCGGTCGCTCGCGCGCTGCAGTATCGGCTGCCTAGGTCTCCTGCCGCTAGGCGGCGAGCGCGCGCAGGTCTTCGAGCGTGCGCCCGAGCAGGTTCTCGCGCAGATCGAACAGCCCTGCCCACAGCGAAGAGCGGTCGAGAGAAGCCCGCATCCGGGCGGTGTCGGCAAGACCTTGCAGCGCGCGCACGAAGACCGCGAGCTCGAGATACGTCTGCGCGACCCGGATCGCGCTGGCGTGGACGCCGGCTCGGTTCAGGATCGGCTCCCACTCGAGCAGCTCCGCCGCGCCCGGCGCGCCGTACCAGGAGCGGCCCTCGGCCTGGTCGGCCTCCAGCTCGAGCAGGTAACGGCCGAGCGGGGTTTCGAGTCCAGTCAGGGCAGTCTCGACGCGATCGGCAGCGCGCCGAAGAGCGGCCTGGCGCCTGCCGGGAGTCGCAGGCTCCGGCTCGCCACGTGCCCAGCGCTCGAGCAGCCGGCAGAACGCGAGCGCGCTCGCCTCGCAGGCGCCGAGCTGCCCGACCAGCCGCCGCGCGGTCTCCTGTTCGGCAGCGTGGTCCTCGAGCACGTCGGCCCAGCCGGGCTCATAAGCGCGAACCGTCATACCTCTACGACTACAGGAAGAATCATTGGCCGTCGACCCGTGCGGTCGTAGACGAGCTGCCCGAGCCCGTCGTGCAGGTGCTCCTGGAGCAGCTTGATCTCAATGATGTTGTCCTCCAGGCAGTCCTGGAGAACTCGTGAGGCCTCGTCACGCATCTCCTCGAGCAGCGGACCGGAGTCCGCGAAGCCGCGCGCGATCAGCTCTGGCGGCCCGGCGCTGGCGCGGCCGTTGGAGCCGGCAAGCGTCGCGACGACGATCAGCACGCCGTCCTCTGACAGGTGGCGCCGGTCGCGCAGCGCGACATCGTGGACATCGCCGACGCCGAGGCCGTCGACGAATGTGACCCCCGCCTCGACCTCGCCGACGATCCTGGCGCCTTCCGCCGTCAGCTCGACGACGCTGCCGTTTTCGGCCAGCACGATCGCCTCCGGCGGGACTCCTCCCTCCTCTGCGAGGCGGGCGTGCGCCGCGAGCATCCGGAACTCGCCGTGCACCGGCATCAACGCCTTGGGCCGGACGAGGGAGATCATCGTCCGCAACTCCTCCGCATGCCCGTGGCCGGACACGTGGACGGGAGCGTTCTCCTGGTGCAGCACCTCCGCGCCGAGCTTGGCGAGCTGATTGATCGCATCGTGGACTGCGAGCTCGTTCCCTGGCACGGGTCGCGCCGAGATGATCACGGTGTCGCCGCGTTCGACGTGCACCGCCGGGTGGTCGCCGTAGGCGATCCGGACGAGCGCCGACAGCGGCTCGCCCTGTGAACCCGTGCAGAGGATCAGTACCTGGCCGGGCTCGTATTCGTCGAGCTCGGCGGGGCGGATGAGGACGTCCTCGGGCATGTTGATATAGCCGAGGTTCCGGGCGATGTTCAAGTTCTTGCGCATCGACCGGCCGACCACGCAAACCTTGCGGCCGACCTCGACCGCGACGTCGGTCGCTTGCTGCATCCGGTGAACATTCGAGGCGAAGGAGGCGACGAGAATCCGCCCGGTGCGCTGCGGGATGATCTGCCGGAAGGCCTCGCCCACGAGCCGCTCGGAGCCGGTCACTCCAGGTCTCTCCGCGTTGGTCGAGTCCCCGAGCAGCAGATCGACGCCGCGGTTGCCGAGCTCGGCGAGCCGCCCGACGTCGGTGCGCAGGCCGTCGACCGGTGTGTGGTCGAGCTTCCAGTCGCCCGTGTGCAGAACTCGGCCCGCATCGGTTTCGAGGACGACGGCGACCGCGTCCGGGACGGAGTGCGCCATCCGGATGAACTCGGTGCGGAAGCCTCCGAGGACGAGCTGTCCGCCCTCGGGATCGATCTCGCGCAACTCGGAGGCGCGCAGCAACCCGTGCTCGTCGAGCTTCGACTTGACGAGTCCGAGAGTCAGCCGGGTTGCCCAGACCTCATCCACCCTGACCTCGCGCAGCAGGTAGGGCAGCGAGCCGACGTGGTCCTCGTGCGCGTGCGTGAGGATGACCGCGCGCACAGGCCGTTCACGCTGCCGGAGGTAACCGAAGTCCGGGAGAATCAGGTCGACGCCGAGGTGCTCGTCCCGCGGGAAGGCGAGACCCGAGTCGACGACGATCGCGTCGTCGCCGAACTCGTAGACGGTCATGTTCTTGCCGACCTCGCCGAGGCCGCCCAGCGGGATGATTCGAAGCGCTTCTGGCATCGCCGCAGTTTAGGTGCGCACGTCAGTCGGGGAGAACGCCGGGCTTGGGGGCTTTGGCAATGCGCAAGACCCGGTGTCCGACACTCGGTTGTGTCAAGCGGAGAAAGTGACAAAAGCGTCCCGAAAGTGAGACGAAATCGGCTGCGCCGGCGCTGGCGCGGTCGGAACCGCCTAGCTTCGGATGCATGCCCAGGCACCCGCGCAGGCTCTACGAAGGCATCTACCACCTGGCCGCGCGCGGCAGCGATACGCGTTACCTGTTCGTGTGCGACGACGACCGCGAAGACTTCCTGGAGCGGCTCGCCGTTGTCTGCGGGCAGTTCGAGCTCGCTCTGCTCTCGTACGTGCTGATGGGGAGCCACTACCACGCCCTCTTGCGGATCCCCGACGCCCGGCTCTCGCAGGCACTCCAACGTCTCCATACGGAATACTCGCGCTGGCACAACCGCCGGCACGGGCGCAGCGCGCACCTCTTCCGCGCCCACGCCATGACCCGTGAGATCGAAAGCGACGCGCAGCTCGTCGCCGCCTGCCGTTACCTCGCGCTCAACCCCGTAGAGGCGGGCCTTGTCGAGGATCCACTCGACTGGCCCTGGAGCAGTGCGCGCGCCCATGCGGGGCTCGAGCGGTCCCGCATCCCGCTTGCCGAGCACGACCTCCGCGCGGCCTTCGGTGACGACAACAACTGGCGCAAGCGCTACTGCACTCAAATCGACAGCAAAGATGGCGAAGAGGAGCCTTCCGAAGCCAATGCCTTAAAGGAGAACCGGCCCGCGTACCGATAACCAAGGACATGCGCGCGCTGTCCTCTCACGCCGCCGTGATTGGACTCGGCTTTGCCGCGTTTGCCGTCGCGGCGTTGAAGTTGGTCGGCGGAGTACCGAGCTGGACGCCCCTAGCGCTCTTTGCCGCGGCTCTGATTGTGACCGAGCTGGTCGAGGACGCCGACCGGATCCGCAGCCGCGAGCCGGCGGACTTCCAGCCTTTCCGGGTCGCCTCGGCCCTGCATATCGCGGCTGCGATCGTGCTGGGCCCATGGTCGGCCGCGCTGCTTGCCGGCGGGTCGGCCTTCGGCGTGCGGCGGCTGCGGGATCGGTCGCTCGGCGCCGTTTCCTTCGAGGCCGCGACGGTGACGCTCGCCACGCTTGCAGGCGGTTATGCATTTCTCGCGGCCGGCGGACACACGGGCAGCCTCGAGTTGCTCGGCGATCTCGTGCCGCTGGCCACGCTTGCTCTCGTCTACCTGACCATCCGCACGACATTGCTCCAGGTCGTCGCGGCCCGCGAGGCGTTCCAGCCGGATCTCGTTGCCGGCGCCGGCGAGGCCGCGCTCGGTGCGGCGATCGCGCTCTTCGCCACCGGCCGCCCCTGGGACCTGGTCGCGCTCGTGCCGCTGGCCCTCGTCGTCCACGTCGCCTACACACGCCTGGCTCGGGTGCGCCGGGAAACTCTCCAGGCGCTGGAGACCTTTGCGAACATCGTCGACGAGCGCGATCCCTCGACCTACCAGCACTCGATCCGGGTGGCCCGCTCCGTCGACCGGCTCGCCCGCTCACTCGGCCTGCCGTTCTCGGACATCGACCGCCTCCGCTGGGCGGCACGTCTCCACGATCTCGGCAAGGTCGCGGTCGACGCCTCGTTGCTGCGCAAGGAGGGTGGTTTGGACGGGGCCGAATGGGCAGCGATGAGGCGGCACCCACGGCTCTCGGCCCGGCTGATGCAGCGCTTCGAGTTCGCCGCCGGCCAAGCGCGCGCGGTCGAATTCCACCATGAGCGCTTCGACGGCCAGGGCTACTACGGGATCGACGGCGGCGCGCTGCCGCTCGCCTCGCACTTCCTGATCGTCGCCGACAGCTTCGATGCAATGACGACCGAACGGCCCTTCAGGCCGGCCCTCTCCCGCGAGGAAGCGCTCGCCGAGATCGAGCGAAACAGTGGCACCCAGTTCCATCCCGCCGTCGCCAAAGCCTTTGTCGCGGTCGAGCGAGGCCAGGACCCAGCAGTAGTCCTCGACTCCGACGAGCTTGCGGAGCTTCGAGACGCTGCGATCCCCTACCGGCTCCCTGTGATCCCCGGAGCGCGCGATCTGCGGGATCGGCCCGAGCTGATCGCGATCGCAGGAGTCACGCTCGCCTTGGTGGCGGCCGCGTTTTCCCAGCTGGAGCTCGTGCTCGCCGGGAGCGCGATCGGGCTGTTTGGACTGCTGCTCTACGTCAGGCGGCGGACCCGGGTCGCCCGGCTCACCCAGGCGCTGCTCGACTCGGTCGCTCGGGCGCAGAGCCGCGAAGCCTCGTTCGACGACCTCACAGCGGTGCTCGCACGCGCCTGCGACGCAACCTGGAGCGGCCTGATCGACTGGGAGGAAGACGGTCTCGGCGGCCACGTGACCCGTGAGCGCGGGACGGACGGTCCACACCTCGCAGTCCTGACGAGCTGGCTCGTCCGCGAAGCCGAATCAGGCGAGACGCTGCTCTCGGTCGGTGGTTTCGAGCTGCAGCACGAAGGCGTCGTCGTTGCCTTGCCGCTCCGCCGCGAGAACAGCGCCCTGGTCGGGTTCGTCGTGCTGGTACTTCCGAGACGGCTGCCCGCACACGTCGGGCTCGCGCTCGCGGACGCGTCGGACGAGCTGGCGCTGGCTCTGGCGCACCGGCCAGAGCAGCCGATCGCCAGCCGGGACACGCTGGTCGTCGCCGGCTAAGCGCGCGCGGCCTCGAGCACGCCGAGCCGCTCGAGGCAGTCGCGGATCTGCGCCCGTTCCTCGTCGCTCGCCTCGACCAGCGGCAGCCGGTGGCCGCCGACGTCGTGCCCAAGCAGGTTGAGCGCCGCCTTGATCTGAATCGGGCCCGTCGTTACCGCAAGCAACTCGTACGCCGGCCCGAGCTCCTCGTCGATCCGCCTTGCGCCCTCCGTGTCGCCGTCGCGGAAGCGACGCACCATCTCCGCCACCTGAGGGCCGACGACGTGCGTATGCACGCAGACGCCGCCTTTCCCGCCCAGCTCGAGGAACGGGTGGACGAGGTTGTCGTCGCCCGCGTAGAGGTCGAGGCCGAGCTCGACGATTCGCTTAGCCTGGCCGAGATCGGCATTCGCCTGCTTGACCGAGGTCACGTTCCGGATCTCCGCCAGCTGCGCCATCGTCTCGGGCTCGATGTTGATCACGACCCGCGAGGGGATGTTGTAGACGATCACGGGCCTGTCGCTCGCAGCCGCGATGGCCTGGAAGTGCGCGACGATCCCGCGCGGCGGCGGCTTGTTGTAGTACGGCGTCACGACGAGGAACCCGTGCGCGCCGGCCTCGTGGGCCTGCTCGGTCAGGTGGACCGAGTGGGCGGTGGAGTACGTGCCCGTCCCTGCGACGACGGTGGCACGGTCGCCGATCGCATCGATCGCCGTCCGAAGCAGCCCGAGCCGTTCGTTGTCGGACAGCGTCGGCGCCTCGCCGGTGGTGCCGGAGACGACCACACCGTCGGAGCCGCTGTCGACGAGGTATGCGCAGAGCTCGCCGTAGCGGTCGTAGTCGACGGCGCCGTTTGAATCGAACGGCGTCACCGTCGCGGTCAGGATCTCGCCGAGCACAACGAGAGTGTAATCCCGTGCGGGAGCGGGCTCTCCTGCCTCCTACGGCGAGACAGGAAGCCAGTAGTCGACCCAGGTTTCCCGGGTCGCACCAATGCGATCGTAGACGCTCATCGCACGTTCGTTGTCGGTCGCTGTCTGCCAGGTAAGCGTGCTCGCCCCGCGCGCTGCGCATGCGGCTCGGCAGGCCTCGATCAGCGCCTCGGCGACTCCGCTCCCGCGGGCCTCAGGCGCGACGAAGAGATCGTTCATCACGCCGATCCGCTCCGCGCTGGTCGTCGCCCAGCTCCAGAAGATCGTCGCGAAGCCGACGGGACGAGTCTCGGTGTCGCGAGCCAGGAACTGCACGCCCTCGCGCTCCGGGTCGGCGATCAGCACACGGGAGAGCGTGAGCAGCGCTTCGTCCGAGGGCGAGACCGCATAGAAGTCGCAATAGGCGCGAACAAGCGGCAGCAGGTCGCCGAGCTCCGCCTCCCCCACGCGCTCGATCTTCACGGGGCGTCGAGCAGTCGGTCGAGCCCGACGGTCAGGCCGGGGGGCAGTGTGGCCAGCTTCTCGAGCGCGAGCAACACTCCAGGAACGAAGGCCTCGCGCGAAAGAGTGTCATGCCGGATGGTCAGCAGCTGGCCGTCGCCGCCAAGCAGGACCTCCTGGTGCGCGACCAGGCCCGGCAGCCGCACCGAGTGGATCGGGACCTCGCCGGGCAGGCGTTCGGCCGTCGCCCGAGCGGTGCCGGAGGGCGCGTCCTTCTTGGCCTCGTTGTGGAGCTCGACGATCTCGGCCCGAGGGAGGTACTCGGCCGCCGCCTCGGCAAACCGCATCATCAGCACCGCGCCGATTGCGAAGTTCGGGACGACCAGAAGCTGAAGGGAGCGCTCTCGCGCGAGGGCGTCGAGCTCTTCCAGCTCGGCCCCCGAGAGACCGCTCGTCCCGACCACGACCGGCACGCCCTGTTCGAGCGCGGCGCGCACATTTTCGCCAGCGGCGTCCGGTTGGGTAAAGTCGAGCGCCGCGTCGAGACCGGCGACGTCGGCCTCCTCCCCGGGCCCGATCCCGAGCACCTCGTAACCGGCCGCCTCGAGCGCTGGTGCAACCACAGACCCCACCTTGCCTCGGTGCCCGAAAAGCGCGATTCTCACGCCGCGCGTGCGAGCTCAGGATTGACGCGCTCGACTGCGGCGAGGAAGCGCTTCTCGTTCGGGCCAATCCCGGCGGCCGAGAGCTTCTCCGGTGCCAGCAGAACACCGGCGAGCTCGGCCAGCTCGTCCGCCTCGACCGCCTCGATCTCGGCGATGATCCGCTCGATCGAGAGCAATTCCGTGTCGGAGATCAGCGACTTCCCGAGCCGGCTCATCTGGTTCGAGGTCGACTCCATCGAGAGCATGATCCTGCCTTTCAGGTTCTCCTTCGCCCGTTCGAGCTCTGCGGGCCGGAGATTCCCCGCGCTGATGTCGGCGATCTGCTCGCGCGTGATCTCGAGGCACTCGCGGAGGTTCTCCTCGCGCGTGCCGATGTAGACGCCGATCTGGCCGGTGTCGGTGTACTGCGAGGCGAAGCTGTAGACGGCGTAGGCCATTCCGCGCTTCTCGCGGATCTCCTGGAACAGGCGCGACGAGGCCGAGCCTCCGAGGATCCCGTCGAGCAGCGAAGCTGCGAAGCGGCGCCGGTCGGAGCGAGAGATGCCGGGCGCGGCAAGGCAGACGTGGTACTGCTCGGTGTCCTTCCGTTGGAAGCGCAGCCCGGGTGGCGGCGCCTTGACGAGCGGCCTGCGCACCCGCGGTCCTTTCGGCTGCGGCGCGTGCACCGCCTTCATCTGGGCCCGGTTCAGGAGGCGCAGCAGCGTTTCGTGCTTGACGTTCCCGGCCGCCGCGACGACGACGTTCCCCGGGAAGTACATCGCCCGGTGATACGAGGTGATCGCGCGGCGCCCGATCGACGAGATCACGTCCGCAGTGCCGATCACCGGCCGGCCAAGCGGATGCGAGCCGAAGGTCGCCTCCTGGATCAGGTCGTGCACGAGCTCCTGCGGCTGGTCCTCGTACATCGCGATCTCTTCGAGCACGACCTCGCGCTCGGCGTCGAGCTCCGCGAAGGCCGGTGCGAAGACCATCTCCCCCATCACGTCGAGCGCTGTCTGCAGCTGGTCGTCCGGGACGCGGGCGTAGACGACCGTGTGCTCGCGCGAGGTCGCCGCGTTCAGCTCCCCGCCGAGCGCGTCGAAGATCTCGGCGATCTGCTGGGCCGTGTACGAGGGGGTGCCCTTGAAGAGCAGGTGCTCGATGAAGTGCGAGACGCCGGCGCGATCCGCCTTCTCGTCGCGCGATCCCGCCCCGATCCAGAAGCCGATTGCGACGGAGCGCACATGCTCGAGCCGCTCCGAGATGACGCGCTCGCCAGAGTCGAGTTCGCTCAGGACGTACTTCTGCACGGGCGGATCGTACTCGGGCAGTCAGTCCCTCAAGTGAGGGACGCTCTGCGCTGAACTCGACGTGCTCGCATAGCTAGCCGAGGTTGCGGCGAATCGCCGCCGCGAGCTTCGCTTCGTCGAAGGTGACCGACGACGAGACCTCGCTGAGCTTCGAGCCCGTCTTCCCGAGGAAGAGTGTCGGCGTTGCCGGCACGCGGTCGGCGGTGGCCTCGGTGTCGATCGTCTTGCCCAGGTTCTTGACCGCGCTCGAGTTCTGACCATCTAGCACCGCCCGCACGTTCATCCGAGGGACGCTCGCAGCGGCCTTCTCGATGAAGGCTTGGTTCAGCCAGCCAGTGTTCTCGGTCCCCTGGTTCGCGTAGATGATCTGCATGAAGTTGAAGGCGCGGTTCTGGCTGGCGGCCGCAATGGCCGCATTGCGGGCCGGGAGCGAGTCCGGGCCGATGATCGCGATCGGCCGCGCCTCGATCTTGAGCTTCCCCGAGCGCACGAGTGACGGAACGATGCTCGGCAGCACGCTCGTCTCGAAGCTGCGGCAGCCCGGGCACTGCAGGTCGATGTACTCGACCATCGTCACAGGCGCTTTTGGCGAGCCGAGGACGAGACCGTGCTGCGGAATCCCGGCGAACTCACGCTGTACGAACACGGCGTTTGGCAAGGCATTCGTGAGCGAGCCGACGGTCGGCACAGTGCTTGTCGAAGAAGTCCCGTTGCCGCCGACCGCGAGCGCGATCCCGACAGCCGCTCCCGCGACGACCAGCGCAACGACAGCGGCGATCACGAGCACCTTCGGCGAAGCGCGGCGGCGCTCGCCCTTGCGCGCAACCGGAGGCGGGGCGGCCGCCTTCTGCCTGCGCCGGCGTGCTTGCTTACCGCTCATCGCACATAAACCGTAGCCCGCGCCTCGAACGCCGCCAGCAGGAGGAAGGCGAAGATGAGCGCAAAGGCTGTGAGAGCCAGCGTCGGGATCGTCATGTACCCGAACTCGTTGATCCACTTGACCCCGCAACCGCCCGGCGCGGAGATCAGACAGGTCTTCGACTCTCCGACCACGCCGTTTTCCACCAACAGGTGGTAGACGGAGACGCCGGCGCCGACAGCCGGCAGCGGGAGGAGGTAGCGCGCGGCCCGCGGGTCGTCGAAAAGTGCGGCGAGCAGTGTCGTGATCGAGAGCGGGTACATGCAGATTCGCTGGTACCAGCAGAGCTCGCATGGGACGAAGTGCGCGATCTCGGAGAAGAAAAGGCTGCCGCCCGTCGCGATGGCGGCGACGAGGAAGGCCAGCCACAACTCGTAACCCTCCACGGCAGCCCGAAAGGCCCGCAGCGGCCCCGGGACTCGCACGAGCGCAAGCAGGCCCACCACGAGGAGCGCCGCAGCGACCACCTGGCCGATCACGCCGAGCGCCGCCAGGACGACGATCACGTCATGGGTCACGCGTGAACCTTATGGCCGCACGGAGAGCGCGTAGACCAGTGAGACCACCCCCATGCCGAGCAGGACGCCGGACAGGAAGGCCGCGAGGTCGCGGTTGAAGGCGAGCGCGATCCCCGTCAAAAGCGCGACGCCGTAGGTGCTCGGGAACATCGCCGCCGCAAGCGTTCGCCACCACGGCTGAGCTGTCGGGGCCGTCGTCGCAGGCGGACGGAGCCGCGCGGGCCGCCTTCTGCCACCCGGGGCGATCAGCGCGAAGATCGTCAGGCCGGCTCCCAGGGCCGCCGCGGCGAGTGCGGTTCCGAAAGAAACATCGATCGCGACCGCCGCGCTAAGTCCCGCCGCGCCGAGCGCGAGCCGGACCGGTGAAACCAGCAGTGCCTGCCGAGTCGCGGGAAGCGGCGGCGCGTTCTGAGACGCGCCGCCGCTCACCTGTTTCTAGCGCCGTTCGCGGTCGCGCCCACGGCCTCCACGGCCGCGGTCACGGCCCCCGCGGGGCCGGTCCTCTTCCGGCGGCCGCGGCGGTGCGTTCTTGGCTCGCTCGATCAGCTCCTCCGGCTGGACCAGAGCGCCGTTCTCGTGCTTGGCGACCAGCTTCAGGCCGATCCTGCCGCGATCCTTGTCGACCTCCTGGACGATCACGTCCACGACGTCGCCGCGGGTCATCACGTCCTCGATGTGGCCGACCCGGCCGGGCCCGACGTTGGACACGTGGAGCAGTCCATCGGTCCCCTTCGTCAGTTCGACGAACGCGCCGAACTGGGTCGTCTTGACGACCTTGCCGGTGTATTCGTCGCCGACCTCCGGCGACTTGGTGAGCTGCGTGACGGCGTTGATGGCCGCGTCGGCCTTGTCGCCCTCGGTCGCGTAGATGAGAACGTTGCCGTCCTCCTCGATGTCGATCTGGACGTCGTAGTCGGACTCGAGCGCCCGGATCGTCTCGCCGCCCTTGCCGATCACCATGCCGATCTTCTCGGGGTCGATCTTTACCGAAGAGATGCGCGGCGCGTGGCCCGCAAGCTCCTTCCGCGGCTCGGGGATCGCCTCGAGCATCTTGTCGAGGATGAACTCCCGGGCCCGCTTCGCCTGCTCGAGCGCCGCGCGGAGGATCTCCTGCGTGACGCCGGTGATCTTGATATCCATCTGCAGCGCCGTGATCCCGTCTCGTGTGCCGGCGACCTTGAAGTCCATATCGCCGAGGTGATCTTCGGCTCCCTGGATGTCCGTCAGGATCGTGTACTCGTCGCCCTCCTTGACGAGGCCCATCGCGATCCCGGAGACCGGCGCCTTGATCGGCACCCCTGCGTCCATCAGGGCGAGCGTCGAGCCGCAGACCGAGCCCATCGACGAGGAGCCGTTCGACTCCAGCGTCTCCGAGACGAGCCGGATGGTGTACGGGAACTCCTCGACCCCCGGGATCACCGGCTCGAGCGCCCGCTGCGCGAGCGCACCGTGACCGATGTCGCGGCGCTTCGGCCCCCGCATGAAGCCGGTCTCGCCGACCGAGTAGGGCGGGAAGTTGTAGTGATGCATGTAGCGCCGGTCGGTCTCCAGCGAGAGGTCGTCTATCCGCTGCCCCTCCTTGGCCGTGCCGAGCGTGAGCAGAGTCATGATCTGCGTCTGGCCGCGCGTGAAGAGCCCCGAGCCGTGGGGCCGCGGCACAACGCCGACCTCGCAGGTGATCTCGCGGATGTCCTCTGAGCCGCGGCCGTCAGGGCGGCGCTTCTCGACGGCAATCTTGCGGCGGACGAGCTCCTTGTAGATCGCCTCGGCGGCCTTCTTGATGTACTGGCGAGTAATCGAGTCCTTCGCCGCCGGCTCGTCGCCCTCGCTCGTAGCCGGCGCCACGGGGAACGGCAGTTGCACCTGCTCCTCGATGCGGCTGAACAGGAGTTGCCGCTTGGCCGACTTGAGCTCCTTGGGGTCCTGCTCTGCCTCGGTCAGCGCCTTCAGGTCCTCCTCGAACTGCTCGCGGACCGGGCCGTCGACGGCCTCGAGCCGGATGCGCTCCAGGATCAGCGCGAAGCTGGCGCGGACCTGCATCCGCCTGATGATCTCGTCCTCGGTCGATTCCATCGTCAGCGCCGGGGAGATCTCGTCGACGATCTCCTCGATCGCGGTCGAGCCCTCACGCAGGCCTTCCGACTGAATCCGCTGTCGGATTCTGTCGCCGTGCTCGCGCTCGAGCTCTTCGGTCAACTCGTTGTCGAGCCACTTCGCCTTGCCGACCTGGCGCTGCAGGTCTTCCTGGAGATCGCACAGCTTGCGAATCTCCTCGTGCGCCCGCTCGAGCGCCTCCAGCAGTAGTTCCTCGGGGATCTCCCCCGCCCCGGCCTCGACCATCGTCAGCGCGTCCTTCGTTCCGACGACGATCAGGTCGAGCGTGCTGTCACCCTGCTCCACCTCGGCGAGCGTCGGGTTGACGACGAGCTCGCCGTCGATCAGGCCCATCCGGACGGCGCCGACCGGACCCATGAAGGGCAGCGGCGAGATCATCAGCGCCGCCGACGCGCCGTTGATCGCGAGGATGTCATGTGCCGAGATCAGATCTGCGGACAGCGTCGTCGCGACGACGTGCACCTCGTTCTTGAAGCCCTTCGGCCAGAGCGGCCGGATCGGGCGGTCGATCATGCGGGCGGTGAGAATCGCCCTTTCGGTCGGGCGTCCCTCGCGCTTGAAGAAGCCGCCGGGGATCTTGCCCGCGGCGTACATGCGCTCCTCCACGTCGACCGTCAGCGGGAAGAAGTCCGCGCCCTCGCGTGCTTCCGTCTTGCCCTGCGCGGTGGCGAGCACCACCGTGTCGCCCTGGCGAACGACGACGGCGCCGTCGGCCTGCTTGGCCAGCTTGCCGGTCTCGAATGTGATTTCTCGGCCCGCGATCTCCACCGAGAGGGTGGTCGGGCCCTGGGTTGCAATGCTCATCTGTCCTCCACTTCTTTCTTGAAGGTGGAGGTTTGAGTCAGCGCGTGCGATGTGATCTAGATCACAAGCTCCGGGCGCGCTCGCTCAAACTTCCACCCTCGGTTTCTTCTTGGTTACGCCGAAGCCAGGCTGAAGCCTGGCACCGGATCAGGTCATTATCTCCTCAGGCCGAGCTCCTGGATCAGCGCGCGATACCCCTCGAGGTCGCGCTTTTGCAGGTACTGCAGGAGCCGCCGGCGGCGGCCGACCAGCTTCAGCAGGCCGCGTCGCGAATAGTGATCCTTCGGGTGTGCGCGCAAGTGCTCGGTCAGCTCGTTGACACGGCGTGTCAAGAGCGCGATCTGCACCTGCGGCGAGCCGGTATCAGCCTCGTTGCGACCATGCTGGCCGATGATCTCCTGTTTTGCTTCCCTGGTGAGAGGCATTGATCTCCTCCTAGATATGCGTCTCCGCGGTCTCCGCACGTCGCGCCAAGGAACGCGTACGGCCGGGGCCGCGGTCTCGCAGTAGGGTAGCAGCCGCCTGATGGAGCGGGTTTCGGCGGAACAGCTGGAGCAATGGGTCGCCGAGGCGCGGCAGCGCTGGAATGTGCCCGGGATCGCGGTCGGCGTTTCGCGTGCCGGCGAGGCGGTCGCCGTCGCCGACGGCGTCGGCTCTCTCGGCGGCGGCGAGGCCGTTTCTCCTTGACCGCTTTTCGAATCGCGTCCATCTCCACTCGCGTGCGATGAGCGCAGCGATCGCCGCCGGCCACCCCGCGACGGTCGAAGCGGGGCTGCAGGTCCTGCACGAGGGCGGCAGTGCCGCCGACGTCGCCGTGGCCGCGTCGCTCGCTTCGTGCGTCGCGGAGACGCTGATGACTGGCGTGCTGGGCGGTGGACACGCGATCTACTACGAGGCGGCGACCGGGCAGGCGGAGAACCTCGATTTCTTCGTCGGCATGCCGGGTCTCGGCGCGGGGAGGCGCGAGGTGGACCTGCTCGAGCTCGACGTCCCGTTCGGCGCCGAGCTCATCCACTACGCGGTGGGAATCGCCTCGTGCGGCGTTCCGGGGGTGGCGGCCGGGCTCGAGGCGCTCTGGCAGCGTCACGGGCGGTTGGAGTGGACACGGCTCGTCGAACCCGCCCTGCGGCTTGCACGAGCCGGGGCCGAGCTGACTCCCGCCCACGCGTCCTGCCTGCAGATGCTCGCTCCGGTGATGACGATGAACGAAGGCGCCCGGATCTACTCGCCCGAGGGAACGCTGCTGCCAGCGGGTAGCCGGGTCGAGCAGCCCGGGCTCGTGCGCGCACTCGAACTCGTCGCTGAGGAAGGTGCTGCTTCCGCCTACACCGGCTCGATCGCGGCGGCGCTTCTGGGGCTGATGGAGGAACGCGGCGGCCTTGTGACCGCACAGGATCTCGAGGCCTACGAAGTCGAATGGAGCGACCCGGTCGAGGTCGCGTACCTGGGCACGCGTTTCTTGACGCGAGGCGGGCTTTCGGGCCTGCCCGAAACGCTGCCTCGGGTTCCCCGGCTGGCAGGGCTCGAGGAGAGCGACCGCGCCGTCCGCCTGGCCAGGTCGCTGGACGGGCCCGGTCCCGACCGACTCGGCGACACGACCAACATCACGATCGTTGACTTGTTGGGGAACGCCTGCGTGCTGACGACGAGCCTGGGCCTTGGCTCCGGCGACTTCCTGCCAGGGCTCGACCTGCACCTGAACAGCATGCTCGGCGAGGCCGACCTGATCCGCGGCGCGCTCGAGCCCGGCGACCGGATGGGCAGCATGATGGCTCCGAGTGTCGTCCTTCGAGACGGCGGCCTCGAGCTCGCGATCGGCGCGGCCGGGGGGACGCGCCTTCGTAGCGCGTTGATCGAGGTCGCCGCAGGAGTGCTCGACGAGGGTCTCCCGGCAAGCGAGGCCGTGGCGCGCGGGCGGCTGCACGCAGCCGGCGGTCGCGTTCACCTCGAGCCCGGGTTTTCCGAGGCGACCATCACGGCCCTCGCGCAGGACGGCTTCGAGGTCCGCGTCTGGCCCGCGCAGCACCACTTCTTCGGCGGCGTCAGCCTCGTTACGCCGAATGACGCTGCGGGGGATCCGCGGCGAAGCGGTGCCGCAGCGCGAGTGCCGTAGCCGACGAAGTCGCCAGCCAGCCGAGATACCCGCAATCCGGGCACCCCGGGTTCGCCGTCACGGTGCCACCGTGCAATGGCTTCGAATAGACGGCGTCGCACGCGAGGCAACGCACTGTGTGCAGAATCTCCAGCTTCGGGTGTTTCTGCGTGGTCTCCACGTCTCCCATGACAACAGAGATTCCCCGCTCACCGGAAACTTGCGGCGTCAGACAGGCGGCTCGGCTGCGCGCGTCGCCTCCACGTCACGCGTGATCTGAGCCACGAGCTCGTCCTCGTTCGCGAACACGCGTTCGTCACGCAGCCGCCGCCAGAGCTGGACAACCAGGCGCTGCCCGTAGAGATCGCCCTCGAAATCGAGCAAAAACGCCTCGACACGGCGCTCGCTCCCACCGTAATGAGGATTCGTGCCAATCGAGATCGCCGCTCGATGCCCGGCCGCCGATCCGGCATAGATCCCGTACGCGGGCACCAGTAGGTTCGGGTCGACCCGCAGGTTGGCCGTCGGGTAGCCGAGTGTGCCCCCGCGCGCGTCTCCCGCGACGACGGTTCCCTCGACTTCGGCCGGTCGCCCCAGCATTTGCGCTGCGCGCTTGACGTTTCCTTCCGTGAGCTGTCCGCGAATCGCCGTCGACGAGACACCGGGGACGAGCTCGACTCGCCGCACTCCGAGCCCGAGCTCTTCGAGCGTGTCGAGGTCGCCGCGACGAGCGTGCCCGAAGCGGAAGCCCGTCCCCGCGACGACCAGCTCCGTCCCGATCGGCCGCAGAAGCTCGTCCACGAAGGCCTCCGGATCCATCTCGGCGAGCTCCGGAGTGAACTCGACCACGAGCGTCTCGTCGATGCCGGCAGCTCCGAGCAACTCCAGCCGCCGTTCGAGCGTCGTCAGCAACCCAACCGCGTTCCCGAGCACGATCCTCGGATGAGGCCAGAAGGTCACGACTGTCGGCGCGAGGTCGGGCGCCGCCGACCGCACGGTCTCGATCACCCGCTGGTGGCCGACGTGAACGCCGTCGAACGTTCCGACAGCAACACCCCGCGGCCGGAACTCGAGCTCGCCGGGCGCCCGAGCGACCTTCATCTGGGCGTCCGTTGGCCACCCGCTGGGGCACGCCCAATCCGAGCGAGCGCTTCCTCTGGCGCGACGATTCGCTCGGGGTCGGCCTCCTCGACGTTGAACGGTCCGACCTCGGTGCGGCGCAAGCTGACGCAGTGGCCGCCGAGCGCCTCCGCGATCGCCCTCACGTAGGTGCCCGAGCTGACGCGAAGGTCGAGGCGGGCGACACCGTCTCTATACGTGATGACGTCGAGCGCGTCCACGCGCGACCGGCGAACGGGCATCTCCACCTCGACCCCGCGCCGATGGAGCTTGTAGGCGCGCTCGCCGCCGATTTTCACCGCGGATGCGGCGGGAATCGGCAGCTCGATCTCGCCCCGGAGGGCCTCGAGCCGCCGCGCCAGCTCCTCTTCGGCCGGAGCCTCCAAACGCTCCACGACCTCGCCCTCCGGGTCGCCGGTAGACGTGCGAGAGCTCAGATCCACCTCCGTGACGTAGCGCTTGTCCAGCCCGACGAAGCATGAGGCCAGCTTAGTTGCCGCTCCGGACAACAGAAGCAGCAGCCCCGTCGCGAAGGGATCGAGCGTGCCCGCGTGGCCGGTACGTGCGCCGGTCCGTCGGCGAATGGATGCCACGATTGCAAAGGAGGACGGGCCTGCCGGCTTGTCGACGAGAAACAGCCCGCTGGGATTACGTCCGCGTGGGGGCACTCGCGAGAAACTCGCGCTGGATGAACTCGGTGATCGCCTCCACGGACTCGTCGCTCGAGAAGCCCGCCGCCTGGCGGTGTCCCCCGCCTCCGGACTTCCGGGCGATCGCGGAGACGTCGAGCTCGTCGTTGCTCGAGCGAAGGCTGATCCTTAGCTTCGGCCCGTCCGAGCGAGGCGGCTCACGGATCAGGGCCGCCATGTCGGCGCCTTCGACCATCCGGAGGTAGTCGATGATCCCTTCGGAATAGGCCTCGGCCGCTCCGATATCCGTGAAGTCGCTGCGCAGCAAGTACGAGACGACGAGCCGGCCGCCATCGTAGATCTGGGCTCGCTCCAGCGCACGGGCGAGCAGCTTCAACTTCGCAAACTGCACTGTCTCGTAGACCCCACGAAAGATCCGGTGGACGTCCGCCCCAGCCTCGACGAGCTCGGCGGCCAGGCGCAGCGACGTCGCCGTCGTGTTCGAGTACTGGAAGCGCCCGGTGTCCGTGACGAGCGCGATGTAGAGCGCCTCGGCGATGTCCGGCGTGAGCTCGACCCCGAGTGCCGCGAAGAGATCGCGTAGCACCTCTCCGGTAGAGGACGCGTTCGGAACGATCAGGTTGACCGCGCCGAAGCGGCTGTTGTCGTGGTGATGGTCGATGTCGATGACGAGCGGCGCTCCCACAAGCGGCTCGGGATCAGGCCCGAGCCGGCTCTCGTTTGCGCAGTCGACCGCTATCAGCACGCGCTCGCGCCAGTCGGCCGGGAGCTGCCGCCGGAGCTCTGCCAGCGGCATGAAGGAGTACTCCGCCGGGAGCGGCGCGTCGCCGTAGAGGTACATGACGCTGTCCTTGCCAAGCTGGTCGAGCGCGAGCTTCGTCGCGAGGATCGAGCCGAGCGCGTCGCCATCCGGATTCTCGTGCGTGACGAGCAAAAAGCGGTCGTGAGAGCGAATCGCGTCCGCGACCGCCGCTACGTCACTCGTCTTCTGGGGCGAGTTCATCGATTAGCTGCGTCATGCGGACCCCGCGCTCGACGGTCGGATCGTATTCGAACGCAAGCTGGGGCGTCCTCTTCAGTCGCAGTTCGCTCGCGAGCCGCCCCTGGAGGACGCCGTGCGCCGCCTCGAGGCCGGCCAAGCTTTGTTGCTGTTTCTTCTCAGGACCGAGCACGCTGACGTAGACGCGTGCGTGCCGCAGGTCCGGCGACGTCTTGACGCCAGTGACCGTGACGAAGCCGATTCTCGGATCCTTCAGCTCGCCGACGGCCTCGGACAGGACCTGCCGCACAGCCTCGTTCACGCGCCGCATTCGGTCGTTCATGGGCCAGCCTCTGGCCCATGAGGGGAGGGGGACTCGGGGG
>JALYLK010000116.1 GCA_030774275.1 Actinomycetota bacterium | reverse complement strand
CACGGGAGACGTGCTGTTCAAGGATGCGGTCGGCGGCGGCAACCTCGCCGAGGTTCGCGCCTCGGTCATGGACGTGCTGATGAAGCTTCCGCTGGAAACACGGGTCCTGCCGGGCCACACCGACGAGACGACGATCGGCCGCGAGTGGGAGCAGAACCCGTTCGTCCGGGTCTGGCGCGGCGTCGAGCCCGAGGGGACGGAGCGCGTCCGCGTTGGGGGCCGCGAGGCCGTCCTGATCGTGTGGTCGCCCGACTACGACGGCAAGGGAAAGGCCTGGGTTCGGTTCGACGACGGCGAGGACGCGATCGTCGGTGGCTCACGCGTGGAACGCCGCTAAACGCTCGCCCTCTTCCTCCAACTCGGCGCGGCTGGTCCGTGCGAGCCGTTTGAAGGGATCGAGCCGAACCCGTCCCTCGTCGGAGCGCCAGGTTCCGGCCACGGCGCCGTCGACGAGGAAGGTTGAGAACGAGTGTGGGGTCTTGACGTGGAAGATGCGCGACCGGTACTCCTCCGGGAGAATCCCGGTGCCGCGGCCGTGCACCAAAAGCGTCGCGTCCCACGTCGGCAAGAAGCGAACGGGCGCAGGAGTGTCGGGAGGTGGCAGCGGCGCCCGAGGCAGGTCCACCAGTTCGCGGCCCTGCTCGTCGAGAAAACGGCGTAGCTTCAGCCGCGCAAGCGCCGGCGCGATCGCTCCAACCTTCAGGCCGGCCCAGTCCGCGACGTCCGGCGCAGGCGCAGGCCCGAATGCGCCTAGGTATCGGCGCACCAGGTGCTCGAGCGCATCGTCCTCTGAAAGCTCGGGTTGGGGCCCGACCCATTGCTCTGCCAGGCCGAAGAGGTCGGCGCGGCGGCGGTCCCAGGTTCCGGAGGGCGGAACTCGGACAAGATCGACCCAGATGGCGATCCCCGGACGCCAGACCTCGGTCCCCAGGGCAGCGACGATTTCAGCCTGGCGCCGCGGCCCGTCGGCGAGGAACTCCCGCAGGCGCACGGCTGCCCGCTCGAGCTCGTGCGTTTCCGTTTTCTGGATCCGGCGGGACCAGTCCATTCGGCCGCGGCGAATCGCGAGCACGAGCGGCCAGTAGTCCCGGCGCGAGACGATGTGAATGGTGTTGCGTATGAGGGTCGCCTGGATCAAGGCGCGCCGCTGCAGTGCGCGGGTCAGCGCCTCGCGCTCGAAGCCCTCGAGCCGCGACCAGAGCCCCACGTATGCCGACGGCGCGTACTGGGTCTGAATTCCTCCCAGTCGCTCGACTGCGCGGGGGAGTGGGAGCGAGGCGCGCTCGAGCAGGAGTTGCCGCGCAAGCAGCGCCCGGTTCAACTCGCGTTGGCTGAGGACGCGGTCCTGGCCGGCCACGGGCGGCAAGCTACAGTCCGCCGGTGGACATCGTTCCGGAGCCGATCGAGCGCTACGCCGAGGAGCACACGACCCCGCCCGAGGCACTACTCGCCGAGCTCGCGCAGGAGACACGCGAGACGCTCGAGTCTCCGCAGATGCTCACGGGAACGGTGGAAGGACGGTTCCTCGAGCTGCTCGTCTACGCCAGCGGTGCCAGGCGCGTGCTCGAGCTCGGCACCTACAGCGGCTACTCGTCGCTGTCGATGGCCGCTGGCCTCGCAACGGGCGGCCGGATCGACACCTGCGAGCTGGACGAGAACCGCGCCGCGGTCGCGCGCCGTTACATCGAGCGGAGCCCGTACGCCGACCGGATCCAGATCCATCTCGGCCCGGCGCTGGAAACGATCGGCCGGCTCGAGGGCGACTTGGACTTCGTGTTCATCGACGCCGACAAGCCCAACTACGTCAACTACTACGAGGCTGTATTGCCGCGGTTGAGCGAGCGCGGCGTCATCGCCGCCGACAACACGCTCTGGAGCGGCCGCGTGATCGATGACCGGGACGACGAGGAGGGTACGCAAGCGATCAAGGCATTCAACGAGCACGTCAAATCCGATCCACGGGTGAGCTCGGTAATGCTCACCGTGCGTGACGGCGTCACGCTGATCCGTCCGAAGGAAGGAAGCTGATGGCGGTTACGCTGCATCGTTGTAGCGGGACGTGGGCGAAGTTCGGCGCCCACCCGTGCTGGCGTGTCCAGAAGGCGCTCGACGACCAGGGCATCGACTACGAGCTCGTCAAGGAAGGTTCAGCCCGGCGGAAGTCCAGCCGGATCCGGACGATCGAGCGCACGGGCCAGAGCAAGTTCCCGTGGATCGAGTTCGAGGACGGCTCGATCTACCGCGAAGACTCGAAGGACATGGCCGAGACGATCCGCGCCGGCCGCCTGAACGAGAAGCGCGGCACCGGCGCGCCGACTCCAGCCTCGCCGTAGCCGAGGCTACACTTCGCCCCGCTCGGGGCTATAGCTCAGTTGGGAGAGCGCCTGGATCGCACCCAGGAGGTCGCCGGTTCGAGCCCGGCTAGCTCCACAAGCGAAAAGGCCCGCTCAGCGGGCCTTTTTGTTCTCTGGATTGGCGACGAAAAGCTCCGAAAACGCATCGTGGTCAAGTTTTGGTCAAGTAGCCGCGAACGGACTCATTGTTAGGACTCGAGACATCTGAAGCAGATCGTTCTCGACACATCTGAGACGTTCTCCGGACATCTGAGACACGGCGGCTCGAGACATCAGCCTTGCCTACCGA
>JALYLK010000115.1 GCA_030774275.1 Actinomycetota bacterium | reverse complement strand
CGCCCGCCTCCGTCTCTCGGCTGCTCTCTGGCGGCGGCCCTGGTTGAAGCTGTCGCTGCTTCTCGCAGCACCGGTGCTCGCGTTCGCGGTCGTCTACCTCGGTGCGCTCGCGTCTCTCTTCGTCTCGGCGTTCTGGGAGGTCGACGCGTTCACCGCGGCCGTCATCCACACCTGGAGCCTCGACAATTTCCGGCGACTCTGGGACGACCACACCTACTGGCGGATCACGGGCCGGACGATCGGCCTCGCCTCGGCCGTGACCCTCACCGACGCCGTCCTCGCGTTCCCGCTTGCCTACTTCATGGCCCGCCTGGCCTCGGGGCGGACGAGGGCAACACTCTTCGTCCTCGTCTTGCTGCCGCTCTGGTCGAGCTACCTCGTCCGGATCTACGCCTGGCGGACGATCCTGGCGAAGAACGGTGCGCTGAACTGGGTCCTGAACGGGCTCGGCTTGCCGGACGCCGGTCTCGCGTACACGAACACTGCGATGTGGATCGTCTTCTCCTACGTATGGCTGCCGTTCATGATCCTGCCGGTCTACGCCGCGCTCGAGCGGATACCGGAGAACTATCTCGAGGCCTCGCAGGACCTCGGCGCCAGGCGCTGGCGGACGCTGCGCTCCGTGATCCTGCCGCTCGCGCTTCCCGGTCTAGTGGCCGGCTCGATCTTCACCTTCTCGCTGACCCTCGGCGACTTCATCACCCCGGCGCTCGTGGGCGGGGCCGGTTCGAGCTTCATCGGCAACATCGTCGAGGAGCAGGTCGGCCTGCCGAACGTGCCGTTCGCCGCCGCGTTCGCGACGGTGCCGGTGATCGTGATGGCCGTCTACCTGGTCATCGCCCGCCGGCTGGGGGCCTTCGAGGCCGTCTGATGACCGACACGCGAGGAACCCGCATCGGGCTCGGCGTCGCCGCGGCGCTCGTGATCGCGTTCCTCTGGCTGCCGCTACTCCTCATCATGGTCTACGCCTTCAACAGCTCGACCATCCAGAGCTGGCCGATCTCGGGCTTCACCTTTCATTGGTTCCACGAGGCCTGGCACGATCCCGAGGCGCGCAGCTCGCTCTGGCTCTCGCTCAGAGTGGGGCTCTTGGCAACTGCGATCGCGCTCGTGATCGGGACGGCGGCCGCGGCCGCGATCTACCGCTTCCGCTTCTTCGGGCGTGAGGCCGTCTCGTTCCTGCTGCTGCTGCCGCTCGCGCTGCCCGGGATCATCACGGGCATGGCGCTGAACTCGTTCTTCACCTTCGGTGGAGTGCAGTTCTCCAAGTGGACGATCGTCACCGGACACGCGACCTTCTGCGTGGTGATCGTCTACAACAACGTGCTCGCGCGGCTGCGCCGGAGCTCGCCGTCCCTGATCGAGGCCTCGATGGACCTCGGCGCCGACGGCTGGCAGACGTTTCGTTGGGTGATCTGGCCGGTCCTGTCGACCGCGCTCGTGGCCGGCGGGCTGCTGGCCTTCGCACTCTCGTTCGACGAGGTGATCGTGACGACGTTCACCGCGGGCGCGCAGACGACGCTTCCCATCTACATCCTCGACCACATTCAGCGCGGCCAGGATCTACCGGTCGTGAACGCGATTGTCTTCGTCGTAATCCTCGTCACGGTCATCCCGGTGACGATTGCCCAGCGGCTGACCGGGGACACCGGCGTGCTGCGGCGCGGCGCCTCGCCGACGAAGGTGTAGGTTTGAGCGCGGTCAGCGAAGGAGGACAACCATGAGCGTCACGGTCTCGAGCTACAAGAACATCGTCGGCGGGGAGTGGGTCGATTCCGCCTCCGGCGAGACGATGGAGGTACTGAATCCGGCGAACGGCGAGACGATCGCCGAGGTTCCCCGCGGCACCAAGGAGGACGCCGACCGGGCGGTCGAGGCGGCGAAGCGGGCCCTGCCAGAGTGGCTCGAGACTACGCCCGGCGAGCGCGCAGCAGCCCTGCTCGAGCTCGCCGACCTGCTCGACGAGCACAGCGAGGAACTGGCCGAGCTCGAGTCGCAGAACGTGGGCAAGCCGCTACCGGCCGCGCGCGACGAGATGCCAGTTTCCTCCGACAACATTCGCTTCTTCGCAGGGGCTGCGCGGCTGCTCGAGGGCAAGGCCTCAGGTGAGTACATGCGGGGTTACACGTCGATGCTGAGGCGGGAGCCGCTTGGCGTCGTCGCAGGTATCACGCCCTGGAACTACCCGCTGATGATGGCCGTGTGGAAGTTCTCGCCGGCCCTCGCCGCCGGTAACACCCAGGTGCTGAAGCCGGCCGAGCAGACTCCGCTGACCACGTTGCGCTTCTTCCAGCTCGCGATGGAGGCGGAGATCCTGCCGCCCGGAGTCCTCAACGTGATCACCGGCGACGGCGTTCCGGTCGGCGAGGCGATCGTCAAGCATCCCGACGTGCGTCTGGTCTCGCTCACCGGCGACGTCGAGACCGGCAAGATCATCGCGCGCACCGCTGCTGACACGCTCAAGCGCGTCCATCTCGAGCTCGGCGGCAAGGCCCCCGTGGTCGTCTTCGACGACGCCGACCCGGTTGCCGTTGCCGAGGGGATCAAGGTCGCGGGCTACTGGAACTCGGGGCAGGACTGCACCGCCGCCTCGCGTGTCGTCGCCGGGCCGAAGATCTACGACAGGCTGCTCGAGGAGCTCGTGCCGGCCGTCGAGTCGATCGCGGTCGGCGATCCGGCTTCGGGCGAGGAGCTCGACATGGGCCCCGTGATCTCGAAGGACCAGCAGGAGCGCGTCTTCGGATTCCTCGAGCGCGCGAAGGGCGCCACCGTTCTTACCGGCGGGGAGTCGAACGGTAGCCAGGGATTCTTCGTCAAGCCGACGGTGATCACCGACGTCGGGCAGGAGGACGAGATCGTCCAGCGCGAGGTCTTCGGCCCCGTCGTGACCGTGCAGCGCTTCGCGGACGACGACCAGGCGATTGCCTGGGCGAACGACGTGAACTACGGCCTCGCCGCATCCGTCTGGACCCGCGACATCGGGCGGGCGCTGAACGCTGCGCGCAAGCTCCAGTTCGGGACGGTCTGGATCAACGACCACATTCCGCTGGTCAGCGAGATGCCGCACGGCGGCTACAAGCAGTCCGGCTACGGCAAGGACCTGAGCGCGTACTCGCTCGAGGACTACACGAACATCAAGCACGTCATGGCCAAGATCGACTAGCCAGGTCGGGACGGGTCTTGGTGCCTGGCACCGGGACCGGTCCAGAGTGGTGGGGCGCACCACTCGTGCCGGGGCCGTGGTGCCAGGCACAAGGCGTCGCGCTCGGAGCGACCCACCTTGCACCAGAACGCTTGGGGCGGCTCGACTGCGCCGGGCGAAGTCTCGTGCGGACCGGTCCTGACGCCTGGCACCGGATGTCTCGTGCGGACCCGTCTTGATGCCTGGCACCGGGACCGGTCCAAAAGGGCGAAGCGTCAGGCCTTCTTCAGATCCGCAAGAACCTCGTTTGCGGCGGCGAGACCCGTCGAGGCGCCGCCTTCCATGTAGCCCTGGAAGTCCTGCGAGCAGTGCTCGCCGGCGAAGTGGATGTTGCCCTGGCGCAGGGCCTCCCACCCGCTGAAGCCGACGTACTGGCCGACCTTCCAATACGAGTACGAGCAATTCAGGTTCGGGTCGAGCATCGGCGTCGAAAGCGTGGCCTTGCCATTCCACTGC
>JALYLK010000114.1 GCA_030774275.1 Actinomycetota bacterium | reverse complement strand
ACAGCGATCCGCGTGCGTCCCTGGTCGCTGAACACGTACGGCTCCGACGTCGACACCGCCGCGGCGAGTGGCCGGCCGGCCATCGGAGGCTGCTCGGCCACGATCCGCAGCGCTTCTTCGACCGATGCGTCCCCGGCGACCGCGATCGAACGCATCGCGCCGCAACTTCGAAGGTGGAGCGTCAACGTGCGCGTATCGACGCCCGAGAGCGCGACGAGCCCGTGTTCGAAGAGCCAGTCCGTCCAGGCCGGCCCGCGAGCCTCCCGCATGACGACGGCGCGCACCTGCGGGCCTGCCGATTCCGACCGCGTTCGCTCAACGCCATAGTTGCCGACCATCGGCGCCGTGAACGTGACGATCTGCTCGGCGAAACTCGGATCGGTGACGATCTCCTGGTAGCCCGTCATGGCGGTCGTGAACACGGCCTCGCCGAAGGCGTAACCATCGGCACCGACCGATTCGCCCGCGAAGACGCTGCCGTCCTCGAGCGCCAGAAAGCCCTTCACAGCTCCGGCTCCTGCTTCGAGAGCCATTCGCCGTGCTCGAGGTAGTGGCGCGCGCGAGCCGCATTGAGCCGGGCGAATTCGAGCTCGGGCCATTCCTCCGACCAGGCGAGGGAGCTGACCACCGCCTCGCGCAGCCGTTCCTCGGAAATCGGGTGGAAGTACTCGGTCCAGGTCGGAATCCGCTCCTGAGCCATGCCGGCGTCGATCACGAACCAGTGTGTGAGCTCGTCGGGCGCTTCCCGGCCGCCTGCCGCGTCGATCTCGAGGTTCAGCTCGAAGTCGGGGGGTTGTTGCCCCCTCACGTAGACGACCATCTCGAGCCGCCGCCCAGGCAGGTCCAGAGCCGCGATCCGTTCGAGCACCCGTCGGCGCGGGTCGCGTCGGAGTGGCGCGTCGACTACCACCACGAGGTCGAGGTCGCTCTCGCCGGGCCGGAAGCCGCCGATCAGACCCGAGCCGAGCACGAAGGAGTCGAGCACCTCGGCCTCTTCGCCGACCGCGGCCAGCACGTCTGCGCGATAGGTCTCGGTGGCCTCGTCCAGATGGGTCTGAGTCACGGCGATCACCCGTCGAACGCGACCCTCCCGGCCGCGATCGTCAGCCTGACCTGCCCTTTGACCGTCTCGCCGAGCAGCCACGAGTTCGTGGAGCGAGAGCGGAAGTCGGTCTCGGAGACGCGCCGGCTCGCCTTCAGGTCGAGCAGGACGAGGTTCGCCGGCGCGCCGACCGCGATCTGCGGCGGCTCGAGCCCGTACGCTCGCGCAGGCCCGGCGGACATGCGCTCGAGCAGCGTCTCCAGCTTCAGCAGCCCGGGTTCGACCAGCCCGGTGTAGAGCGCCGAGAAGGCAGTTTCGAGGCCGGTGACACCGAACGGCGCCGCCTCGAACGGCACGTCCTTCTCGTGCCGGGCGTGAGGCGCGTGATCGGTCGCGACCGCTGCGATCGTGCCGTCTCGGAGGCCCGCGATCAGCGCCTGGCGATCCTCCTCGGCCCGCAGCGGTGGGTTCATCTTCACGTTCGGGTCGAGCGAGCGAACCGCCTCGTCGGTCAGGCAAAGGTGGTGCGGCGTCACCTCCCCGGTCGCGGCGACTCCGGCGACCTGCGCCCGCGAGAGTGCCTCGACCGACTCGCGTGCCGACAGGTGCATCAGGTGCAAGGGCTGCCCCTCGTAGGCCGCGAGCGCGAGATCGCGCTCGACCATCAGGCTCTCGGCAACGGACGGGTAGCCGGTGAAGCCGAGCTCGGCCGAGACCGCACCCTCGTGCATCTGGCCGTTCTTCGAGAGCGTCGGCTCCTCGCAATGCAGGGCCAACCGGCGGCCTGTGACCGAGCTGTACTGGAGCGCGCGACGCATCAGACCCGGCGCGACGACAGGCCGGCCGTCATCGGTGAAGCCGGCGGCGCCCGCGTCGGCAAGCTCCGCCATCTCGGTCAGTTCGGCCCCGTCCTCGTTCCTCGTGATGGCCGCGAGGAAGCCGACCGGCACCTGGCCCTCGGCGTGCGCCGTCTCGGTCAGCGAGCCGAGCACAGCAGCAGAGTCGACCACGGGCTCCGTATTCGGCATTGCCAGAATCGCGCAGTAGCCGCCCGCCGCCGCCGCGGCAGTACCGGAGGAGATCGTCTCCTCGTCCTCGCGGCCGGGAGTCCGCAGATGGACGTGCGGGTCGACGAACGCCGGCGCGAGCACAAGCCCTTGCCCGTCGACGACGCGGTGGGCGTTCG
>JALYLK010000113.1 GCA_030774275.1 Actinomycetota bacterium | reverse complement strand
ATCGTCAAGAAGCGCGAGCACCTCGGCTCGAGGGAGACGCGGCCGAGGTCGATGTCGGCCGGCCCACGGCGGTTGATCTTCCGCGCGGTCAGATGCCCGATGCAGTCGACGTGCGGGTTCTCCATCGCCGTCAACACGCGCTCCGTCGGCGAGCGGTCGAACGCCGTGTGCAGGGAGGCCACGACCCAGTCACGCCCGGCCAGTGTCTCGTCGTCGACGTCGAGCGAGCCGTCGGCGCGAATGTTCACCTCGATCCCCTTCAGGATCCGGAAGCGGCCGAGCCGTTCGTTCAGGGCGTCGATCTCCCGGTCCTGAGCCTCAAGCCTCCCGTCGCGCAGGTAGTGCGAGTGATCGGTCATCGCCAGGTACAAGTAGCCACGGCTCTTCGCCTCGTCCGCCATCTCCTCGACCGAGTTCTTGCCGTCGCTCGACCAGGTCGAGTGCGCGTGCAAATCGCCCCGGAGGTCGGACAGCTCGACGAGCTCCGGCAGCTCGCCCTTCCTCGCCGCCTCGAGCTCGCCCAGGTTCTCGCGCAACTCCGGCGGGATGTACTGGTAGCCGAGGAACTCGTACAGCACCTCCTCGCTCCCCGTCTTGAAGATCTCGCCCGACTCGACGTTCTTGACGCCGTTCTCCGAGATCGACAAACCGCGCCGGACGGCGGCCTCACGCAGGGCGACGTTGTGATGCTTGGACCCCGTGAAGTGCTGGAGCAAGTTCCCGTAGAGACCCGAAGGGACGACGCGGAGATCGAAGCGCAGCCCGTCGTTCGAGACCACAGTCGCCTTCGACTCCCCCTTTGCAACGACCTTTTCGACCCAGTGAAGCTTCGTGAAGTAGTCCGTCAGCTCGCGCGGTTCGCTCGCGGTCGCGATCAGATCGAGATCGCGAAAGGTCTCCTTGCGCCGCCTGACGCTACCGGCCTCGGAGACCTCCAGCGCCGTCGGATGCTCGCGGAGCACGGCGACGACCGCCTGGACCGCCGGTAGCCCCTGGCCGAGCAGCGGCCTCACCTCCTCCGGCGCCTTTCGCTTGCCCGAGAGCTCCTTGACGATCCGCTCCTCGAGCTTCGCGCCGATCCCGGGGAGCACCCGCAGGCGCTCGGCCTCCGCGGCCGCCTTCAGGTCGGCAAGCGTGGTCACGCCGAGCTCCTGCCAGATCTTCCGCGCCGTCTTCGGCCCGAGACCGGGGAGCCGCGTGAACTCGATCACCTCGGGAGGCACCTGGGCCTTGTGCTTGGTCAGCGCCCGGATCTCGCCCTCGTTGACGATCTCGACGATCTTGCCCTCGATCGTCTTGCCGATCCCGGGCAGGTCCTTGGCCTTGCCCTCGAGGGCCAGCTCGGCGACAAGGCCCGACTGCTCCCGGACGAGCGCGGCGGCGCGCCGATAGGCCAGCAACCGGTAAGCGGCCTCCCCCTCCAGCTCGAGAATGTCGGACAGCAGGTCGAGCTGCTCCGCCACATCCGCGTTCCGGGGCAACGTCTTCGCCATCGCCTCGATCATAGGCGCGAGGCCATCGCAGCTTCACGCATGCTTAAAGCGCGGGCAAAGAGGGCTTAACGCGCGACCGTTACAACCCGGTCGACGACACCGTGGCCGCGAGTGAGTCGCCCATCGAGCCGGCGCGCTCCCGGACCGGCTGGGTGCGCATGGCGGTTGCGTCGGGCGCCACGGCCGCCGGTCTCGCTGCCCTGCTCGCAAGTGTGGCCTTCGGCCTGCAGGCGGTAACGTTGCCGCGCCCCTCGCGCGCCCAACTGATCGCGGCAGAGACGCTGCGCTGGCTGACCCGGCAAGACGCAGTCGAGAGCGTCGCGTTCGTCCGCGGGCGAGCGGTTTCGAGCTACTGCGTCAACGCGACGGTCGGTCCTCTCGATGGGCGTCACCGCCTGAACGCCTCGCTGTTGATAACGGGCCGCCGGCGCCTCGTCGATACGCGGTTCGCTTCCTTTCGACTGGGCTCGGCGCTGCACGAGGAGGATGGACCGCTCCCGGCGATCCGCGCGGTGCGGGCGGGGTGCCCGCGAACGCTGCAGCGCCGTATCGGGCGCTTTCTCGACAAACGGGTACCGGTCTGCGTCAGACGTGTGTTCCTGCACGGGACGCCGATGCTCCGCCTGTTCTTCGGATGCCCGGGCCGCGGCCTCCTCCTGATCGTCGAGCCGCGGACGTCCGTCCCGGTGGCAATCCGGATCGCCGGGCAAGGAACCGGCTGGGCCTATCTGTCACCCGCCGAACGGCGGGATCTCGTCGGACCGGCGTTGCGCCTTTCCCGGCGGCTGCGCCTGATCGTCAAGGCAGACGCGTGAGTGCATGGCTACGGGAACGGCGCGAGATTCTCGGCGCAGCGCTGCTTTCGCGAGTCCTCGTGCTCGGCGCAGCAGCCGCAGACCATCGACTGCACTGGCCGCACGGAAAGGTCCCGGTTCACGGCGCATCCACCGCCCACACGCTGAGCATCCTCAGCTACTGGGACGGCGTCTGGTACCGGACGATCGCAGAGCAGGGCTACCTCCTGATCCCGGGACGCCAGAGTGATCCCGCCTTCTTCCCGCTCTTCCCCATCGTGCTACGCGCGCTCCAAGGGCTCGGTCTCTCCTTCCTGACGACCGGAATCCTGGTCGCAAACGTGGCGTTCGTGATCGGAATCGTCGCCTTCTACGAGCTCAGCAAGCGCGTCGTGCCTTTCGAGGTGGCGAGGACGAGCGCGATGTTCGCTGCGTTCTTCCCGATGAGCTTCGTGTTCTCGATGACCTATCCGGAGAGCCTCGTCCTCGCGGCCCTCGCGCTCGCCTTGCTGCTCGCTCTCGACGGACGCTGGACGTTGAGCGCCGTCGCCGGCGCCGCCGCGGCGCTGGGACGACCTGAGGCTCTCTTCTTCGCGTTCCCGCTCGCGGCGATCGCAGTTGCCCGAGGCCGAACATCGGGCCGGGCGGCCAGCGGCCGGGCGATCGGAGCAGCCTTCGCACCCATCGCCTCGGTCGCTGCATTCCCGCTCTACCTCGGCTGGGCTCTTCACAACGTTTCGGCATGGAACGGAGCTGAGCACGCCTGGGGACGGTCGTTCAAGCTCGATGGAGTCGTCCGCGCGGTCCACCAACTCCACCAACGCGGACAAGGGCCCTGGCTCTGGCGGGACGTGGCGTTCTGCCTCATCTATCTCGCGCTGATCGCGGCGGCGGGACGACTCGGAATCTCGTGGCCGTGGCTCCTGGCAAGCGCAGCGGTCGTCCTGGTCCCGCTCGCGAGCGGGACGTTCCTGTCCGACGCACGCTTCGGCCTGCTCGCCCTGCCTGTCTACTGGGGGGCCGGCCTGCTCGCGCGCCGCCGCATCGTTCGTCTTCCGGTTCTCGTACTCTCCGCGGGGCTGCTGGTGGCCGGGACAATGACGATTCCGCTTGCGAACCCCTGAGCGTGCCCGACCCGCGCGTCACCGTCTGCCTGCCGACCTACAACGAGCGCGAGAACCTCGAGCCGATGCTACGCGCACTCGGGGAGCACGGCGTACGCGTGCTCGTGATCGACGACAACTCGCCGGACGGGACGGGCCAGCTCGCGGAGCGGCTCGCAAAGGAGCTCGACTACGTCGACGTGCTGCACCGGCCCCGCAAGGAGGGCCTCGGCCCCGCCTACCTCGCCGGTTTCCGCCGTGCACTCGCAGACGGCGCCGAGCGGATCCTCGAGATGGACTGCGATTTCTCGCACGATCCAAAGGACGTGCCGCGGCTGATCTCGGCGACCGACGAGGCCGACCTGGCACTCGGCTCCCGGTACGTCGAGGGCGGGGAAGTCGGAAACTGGGGCGCCGCTCGCCGCGCCGTCTCGGCCGCCGGCTCGCTCTACGCACGCGTGCTCCTGTCGGTACCGATTCGGGACCTCACAGGCGGCTTCAAGTGCTACCGCCGCACGGTCCTCGAGACGATCGATCTCGACGCGATCCATTCGAAGGGCTACGCCTTCCAGATCGAGACCACCTACCGCACCTTGCGGGCGGGCTTTCGCGTGGTGGAGGTACCGATCAGGTTCGTCGACCGCGAAGCCGGCGGCTCCAAGATGAGCCACGCCATCGTCCTGGAGGCGATCTGGAAAGTTCCCTTGCTCCGGGCCGAGGCGCTGACTGGCAAGCTCTAACGGTGCGAGAGGTCACCGACGAGACGTTCCAGCGCGAGGTGCTCGAGGCCGAGAAGCCGGTGATCGTCGACTTCTGGGCGCCCTGGTGCGGCCCCTGCCGGGCAGTCGAGCCGATCCTCGCCGAGCTCGAGCGCGAGCACGACCCCGAGGTCGCCTTCGCCAAGCTGAACATCGACGAGAACATCGAGACCGCGTCTCGCTACAGCGTCCTCTCGATCCCGACGACGATCCTGTTCCAGGGTGGAAACCCGCAGGAGACCGTGATCGGCGCACGGCCGCGCGCCCACTACGAGCGGGCGTGGGCCCGCTGGCTCAGGTCGGCGACTCCCTGAGAGCGCGCTGAGCTCGCGGGCGCCGAGAAGGCGCCGTCACCTTGCCGGACCCCTCGTCGACGCCACTCACGCGCACCCGCGGATCGATCCAGCAATAGAGGATGTCAACGATCAGATTCGCGATCGCCACGGCGAAGCTCACGACCAGCACGACTCCCATGATCACCGGCAAGTCCCCGCCTGCGAGCCCACGCACGAGCACCTTGCCTACACCGGGAAGCCCGAAGGCGGTCTCGATGAAGAGCGCTCCGCCGAAGGCCACGCCGATGTCCATCCCGAGCATGGAGACCACCGGCAGCATCGCGTTTCGGAGCACGTGCCGGCGCATCACCTGCGCAGGACCGGCGCCTTTCGCCCGAGCGGTCCGCACGTAGTCCTCGTCCATCGCCTCGAGCATGCTCGCCCTGATCATCCGGGCGTAGAGGGCCGCGAACAGGAACGCGAACGTCAACCAGGGTAGGAGCAAGTGGTAGGCCCACTGGGTCGGACCGCCACAGAAGGTCGACGGGCCGAAGAAGTCGCAGTAGCCGGTGATCGGGAAAACGTGAAGCTTGAAGCCGAGCAGGTACGAAAGGACGAGGCCGAGCCAGAGCGGATGCGCGGAGGCGCCGATCAGCACCAGGATCATCAGGCCTTTGTCCAACAAGGACCGCGGTCGTAGCGCCGAGAGCATCCCGATCGGAATGGCGAGCAGGAACCACGTGATCGCACCGCCGATCACGAGCGACGCAGTCACCGGGACCGCCCTCCCGATGATCTGAGTCACCGGAGCGCCCGAGCGGATCGAGCGGCCCAGGTCGCCGTGGCGCACCAGGTGTTCCACGAAGTGCACGTACTGCGACTCGACAGACTGCCCTCTCAGGTTGAACTGCCCCTGCAGGGTCGGGTCGATCTCTCCGCGACCGGACAGCGTGCTCCGCGTGTCGGTCGGGATCACGAAGAAGATCAGGAAGGTGTAGAGGGTGATGATGAGTGCGAGCATCACCGCCCAGAACAGGCGCCTGACCACGAACGCGAGCACCGCGAACTACCTTTGCGGCTCAGCGCTATTTGCGCAAGCGAAAGTGCTCCCAACCGGAGGGCGCTACAGCCTGGCCGGCGAGACGGATTTCGACGCCCGCTCCCGGCTCGCAGCGGCCGATCACCGCGAAATTCCCTGGCTCCGGCGTCGCGGCGAGCAGCTCGTAGTCCTCCCCGAACGCCAGATCCTCGTGCGTTGCGCCGGGGGCGAGCGGAACCCGCTCGAGCTCGATCACGACCCGACAGCCGGAGCGCACGGCGAGATGCCCTGCATCCGGCGCAAGGCCGTCGGAGAGGTCGAGCATCGCGTGGGCGGCGCGGGCGAGCTCGACCCCCTCGGCGACCCGGAGCGGTGGACGCGCGTAGCGCTCCTCACGGAAGGCCGCGCCGGCCGCGCCGAGCGGGCCGGTCACGACGAGCTCGTCTCCAGGAAGCGCGCCCGCGCGGCCCGGCACGCGTTCGGAACGGCCGACCGCAGCGACGGTCAACAAGACGTTCGCCGCCGCAGTCGTGTCGCCGCCGCGAACCGGCACACCGGTCTCGGCGATCCCGGCATAGAGCTCCAGCACGTCGTCGAGCTCGGTCTCGCCCGGCAGGCCGAGACTGACGATCAGCGCCTCGGGGCGGGCGCCGGACGCTGCAAGATCGCTGATGTTCACCGCAGCGGCGCGAAAGCCGAGCTCCCGCCACGAGAGCCAGTCGAGGCGAAAGTGCACAGCCTCGACGAGCGAGTCCTGCGTGACGACGAGGCCCGGCTCGAGCTCGGCGGCATCGTCCCCGATCTGCTCGGCGAGGCCCCGGCGCTCCAGCTCGGCCAACAGGCCGAGCTCGCCGAGCTCAGACAGCCGCACGCTCGAGCGCCGTCCGGACAGCTGTGACGCTGGTGGACGCGCGAACCACTGCGACACCGACAGCGCCCGCTTCCAGACAGAGCGCGGCGTTGGTCGCGTCGATGCCCCCGATTGCGACCACAGGGGTGCCGACGCTCTCGCAGATCTCGCGCAGGGTGTCGAGGCCCATCGCCCGCGCTCCCGGCTTGCTCGGCGTTGCCCAGACCGGGCCAACGCCCAGGTATTCGGGGCGCTCGTTGTCGGCGGCCATCGCCTCGTCGAGGGTCTGGGCCGAGAGCCCAAGCAGCAGGCCGGCCTGGCGGGCACGCTCGATGCCTTCGTCTTCGCGGCCGAGGTGGACGCCGTCGGCTCGGAGCCGAATTGCCGCCTCGACGTCGTCGTTCACGACAAACGTGACGCGGGCGCGGGCGCACAGGTCCCGGAACGGCAATCCGTACTCGACCAGCTGGGTGGTCGAGACGTTCTTGACCCGCAGCTGGACCAGCGTAGCGCCGCCTTCGATCGCAACCCGCGCGACTCCGAGATCATCGACCAGCGCGTGCAGGATCATCTCAGCTGCGCACGCTCGTCGAGCGTCTCCGGATCGAGCGCATAGAGCGCATCGTAGAGCGCGACATGGAAGGAACCGGGCCCCTTCGCTTCGCGCGCCGCGTCTTCGCCCGCGACACCAAAGGCGACGAGGGCCTCCGCCGCGGCGACGAGCGGGGCGTCGGGGCGGACCGCGAGGAAGCAGGCGGTGATCGCGGTCGACATGCAGCCGGAGCCGGTGATCGTCGCAAGCAACGGATCCCCGTTTCCGATCGCAAACGTCTGTTCCCCGTCGGAAACCTGGTCGACCGGCCCGGTGACGGCGACGACGGCTCTGAGCTCCTGCGCCGCGACCTGCGCCAGCTCGGCAGCGGAGTCGCTCGCAGCGATCGACTCGACGCCGCGGATCTCCGCCTCGCGACCGGCAAGCGTCGCTATCTCCGCGGCGTTGCCTCGCACCACGGCGAGGTCGATCTCGGCCAGGATCCGATGCGCGGTCTCGGTCCGGTAGCTCGTCGCGCCGGCGCCGACCGGGTCGAGCACGACCGGGACGCCGGCGGAGTTGGCAGCGCGCCCGGCCGCGAGCATCGCCTCTACCCAGGCCGGCGAGAGCGTGCCGATGTTGAGCACGACCGCAGCCGCCAGCGCCGCCATCTCCTCGACTTCCTCGCGTGCGTGTGCCATCACCGGCAGCGCGCCGAGAGCGAGCGTCGCGTTCGCGGTCTCGTTCATCACCACGTAGTTCGTGATCTGGTGCACGAGCGGCTTCCGCTCGCGGATCGCGGCGAGGTCAGCCCCGGTCGAGAGCGTGGACTCGGTCGTGCTCACGCGACTCCTTCAGGTTGAAGACATCCACCGGACCCTCGCCGGCGCCAAGGTCGGCGAGCCCGTGCGCCACCGCCTGGGACGCCACCAGCGCCGCGTTCTCCGCCGCTTCCCTGAGGGTCAGACCCCGGGCAAGGCCCGCGCAGACAGTGGCCGAGTGAGTGCAGCCGGCCCCGTGCGTGGCACCCGCCTCAGAACGGTCGATCGGGATCTCGATGTGTTTCCGACCGTCGAACAGGTGGTCGACGGGCTCACCGTGGCCCCCGGTGACGATCACGGCCGGAGCCCCGAGGGCGTGGATTCGTTCCGCCAGCTCGAACTTAGTAACAGTCTGTTGCTTGCCAAAAACGGCTGAA
>JALYLK010000112.1 GCA_030774275.1 Actinomycetota bacterium | reverse complement strand
AATTTTGGGAGGGGCTCCTTCCCACCTCCCTCTGCGATCGAGCCTAGCTCGGAGATCGAGACGCGTGGGTGACGGGACGGCGCCAAATTCGCGCCAATAGTCACCGGCAAACGCGAACGGCGTGTGCCTGCGCCTGGCCAACTGCCGCCGCGCCTGAAGGTGGCCTCCGTAAGGCCGGGATCCGCCATCCTCCGCTGTGCTTCCGGTCGAAACGCTTACAGATCAGGCAACGCCAGCGGTCCCAGGAACTGGACCTCGTGCTCGAGCTCAACCCCGTACTGCTCGCGGGCGCGCCGGCGGGCTTCTGCCATCAGCGCGATCGCGTCGGCGGCGCGGGCTCCGTCGGCGTTCTCGATGAAGTTCGCGTGGCGCGGCGAGATCTGGGCGCCACCGATCCGGTGCCCCTTCAACCCGCACGCCTCGAGCATCCGTCCGGCGCTGAGCTCGTGGTCGGGGTTCTTGAACACACTTCCGAAGGTCCGCTTGTTCGTGGGTTGGGCGGCTTTCCGCACTGCCTGCAGCTCGGCGACCTTGGCCTTGATCTCTGAGGGGTCGCCGGGCTCGAGGCGGAACTCGACCCGGGCGACGATCTGGCCGGCCCCGAGCTCCGAGTGGCGATAGGAGAGGCCGAGCTCGGCCGGGTTCAGCCAGCGAGCTCCGCGCTCGTCCAGCACCAGGGCTCTGGCCAGAATCTCGGACCACTCGCTTCCGTACGCGCCCGCATTCATTCGGACTCCGCCGCCGGTCGTGCCGGGGATCGCGCAGGCGAACTCGAAACCGCTGAGCCCAGCCGCACGCGCCCGGTGTAGACCGACGGCGTTCGGCGCTCCGCCGCCGGCGACCAAGAGATCGTCTGTGACCCCGGCCGACGCCAGCTCGCCATCGAGCTTGAGCACAAGCGCCTCCACCCCATCGTCGGCCACGAGCAGGTTGGAGCCGAGCCCGATCGTCGCGACCGGCAGCTCGCGCTCGTGCGCCCAGGACAAGGCTTCCTCGACCTCGTCCACGGTCGACGGCCTTGCGAATGCGCGTGCCTTGCCCCCGGCGCCGAGAGTCGTGTAGCGGCCGAGCGGAACCTCAGGCTCGATCTTCAAGCGAGGGCCTCCAGGATAAGCGCTGCCGCACGGTCGATATCGCCGGCGCCGAGCGTCAGGACGCGGTCGCCGGAGCGCGCGCGGCTCGCGATGAAGCTCACGCCGTCCTCCACTGCCGGGGTCCACCCCAGCTCCATGCCCGGGCGCGCCTTAGCCGCTGCGTCAACGACGAGCTTTCCTGTCACGCCTTCGATTGGCTCCTCTCGCGCGCGGTAGACGTCGGTGACCGCGACCACGTCGGCGGACGCGAGCGCGACGCCGAACTCATGCGCGAGGTGTCGGGTCCGCGAGTAGAGGTGCGGCTGGAACAAAACGAGGATCCGGCCGCCGTCGCGCATGGCCGCGATGTCAGCGGCAAGCTCCGCCGGGTGATGCGCGTAGCTGTCGACGACCGCGACTCCTCCAATCTCGCCGCGTGGTTCCAACCGACGACCCACGCCGCGGAACTCCCGGAGCACCCGCGCCGCCTCGTCCCGGGGAAAGCCGGCGAGCTCGATCGCCGCAAGTGCCACTGCCGCGTTGTGTCGATTGTGCTGCCCGCGAACTGCCAGCTCGAGCTCGACCGGCTCGAGCTCGTCGCCCCGAACCGATTTCGGCGCTGCCGAAAGCCATTGGGCGAACAGCAACTCGACCTCCGTTCGCGAGGCAAATTCGCTGTGGTGGTCGAGATCAACGTTCGTGACCACCGCCACCTCGGGGCGGAGTGCCGCGATCGTCCGATCGGACTCGTCGCCCTCGACAACGAGCCAGCCTCTTCCGGCTCGCGCGTTGCCGCCGAGCTGAGGCACCTCGCCGCCGATCAGAAATGCCGGATCGTCGCCGAGCCGGTCGAGGCAGAAGGCGATCATCGCCGCGGTTGTCGTCTTCCCGTGCGCGCCCGCGACCACGATGGAGGGCTGGAGCGAGACCAGCTCCGCGAGAAACTCCGCCCGAGATCGGCCCTCGGCCTGGTCGCGGTAGGCCGTCGAGACGACGACCTCGTCCCAGTCTTCTGGCACAACCGGCTCGGGAGCGAGCTCGATCGGGACGCCACGAAGCGAGTCCAGATATGGCGTCTCGACCCGGTCCCACCCGCCGACCTCGGCGCCCCAGGCGCGAGCCAGGAGCGCGTAGCCCGACAGTCCCGCGCCGCCGATGCCGACGAACCAGATCCGGCGACCGTCAAGCGGAGGCAAGTTCCACCAGCTCGGCCGCGATCTCCGCTGCAGCGTCCGGACGGGCGATCTCGAGCATCGCGCGGCGCATACCCTCGCGGCGCGACGCGTCGAGCAGGAGCTCCTCGACGACCGCCGGCACCCGCACGAGCTCAGCCTCGGGGACGACGACCACGCCCCCGGCGGCCTCGAGCTGACTCGCGTTCTTGGTCTGGTGGTCAGCCGTCGCGTGCGGGTACGGGACCAGCACGGCCGGCAGTCCGGCGGCGGCGAGCTCCCAGACGGAGCCACCGGCACGGGCCAGAGCAAGGTCGGCCGCACCGTAGGCGGCGCCGATCTCGTCCGTGAACGGAAGCAGCCGGTAATCGGGCCGCGAGACGCGATCGCGAAGGGCAGCGTAATCACGCTCCCCGCTGAGATGAAGGATCGAAGGCCCGGATTCAGACCAGCGATCGACCGCGAGCTCGTTCAGGCTTCTCGCGCCCTGGCTGCCGCCGAGCACGAGCAGAACCGGCCCTTCCGCGGGCAGATCGAACAAGCGCCGGGCCTCGGCGACCGGCACGGTTCGTGAGCGCTGCGGGACCGGTCGCCCGGTAACCCGGTACTTGGAACCGTCGCGACCCGCAATCGGCGCGGCGAGGAAGACGCGTTTCGCAAACGGAGCCGCCAGCCGGTTCGCGAGCCCGAGGTGCGCATCCGCCTCGAGCAAAGCGGCCGGCGTCCTCTCCAGCCCAGCCGCCAGAACCATCGGGCCCGACACGTAGCCGCCGGCGCCAAGCACGACGTCGGGCTGTCGCCGACGCAGGATCTTCAAGCAGCCCGCGGGAGCCCGCAATGCGGTCGCGAGCGAGCGCACGAGCTCGGCCCCCGCCCTACGCGGCAGCCCCGAGCTGCGAAATGCATCGAACTCGTAGCCGGCCTCAGGGACGAGCCGCGCCTCGACGCGATCCGGCGACCCGGCGAAGCTCACCCGGACGCCGAGTGCCTGCAGCGCCTCGGCCACCGCGAGCGCCGGCAGCACGTGCCCTGCCGTTCCCCCGGCCGCTATCACGCACTTGAGCTCTCGCTTCTCCATGGCCGACCGCGATGTTAAGGAGGATCCCCACCGACGCGAGCGCGACGATCAGGCTCGAGCCGCCGTAGGAGACGAACGGGAGCGGAATTCCCGTCAACGGCGCCAGCCCCATCACGGCGGCGATGTTGATCGCGGCCTGGCCGCAGACGAGGATCGTGAGCCCGGTCGCGAGCGCCTTGCCGAAGGGGTCGCGGCAGCGCAGCGCGATGCGGAGGCCGACGTAAGCGAAGGTCGCGTACGCGGCGATCAATGCGGCGGCGCCCACCAGCCCCAGCTCCTCGCCGATGATCGCGAAGATCATGTCCGTGTGTGCCTCGGGGAGGAAGTTCGCCTTTTCGATGCTCTGGCCGAGCCCGCGGCCGAAGATGCCGCCCGAGCCGAGACCGATCATCGCCTGGACGATCTGAAAGCCGGCTCCCTGGGCGTCGTGCCACGGGTTGATGAAGCTGAAGATCCGCGCCCGCCGGTAGGGCTCGAACCAGATCGCCGCCACGCCGAGGGCTGTCGCGATCGACAGCCCGGCGCCGAGGACGCGAACCGGAGTCCCCGCCACGAGCAGCATCCCCGCGAGCATCACGAAGATCGCGATCGTCGTTCCCAGGTCGGGCTCGAGAATCAGTAATCCGGCGAAGACGCACGCAAGCGCCCCTACCGGACGCCACAGCTCCTTGAGCGTCATCGGCGGACGGCGCCGGGACAGGTACGACGCCGCCCAGACTGCGAGGGCGATCTTCGCCAGCTCGGAAGGCTGGAAGACCGCGGGACCGAAGCTGATCCAGCGGCGCGCGCCGTTCACCGCGGAGCCGAGAACGAGGACTGCCGCCAGGAGACCAAGGCTGGTCGCCACGAGCAGCGGGGCTAGCCGGCGCAACGCCTGGAAGCGAAAGCGCGCGAAGAGGAACATCAGCACGAGCCCGAGCGCCGCGTAGATCGCCTGTCGCTTGACGTAGTAGGCCGGATCGCCGTTCTCGAGCGTCGCCGAGGCGGACGTCGCGCTGTAGACCATCACCAGGCCGAACGCAACCAGGCCAAAACTGACCAGAAGCAGGAGCCTGGCCTCGAACTGCCCTTTGCTCACATGGGCAGGTTCGCCACGAGCCTCTTGAATTCCTCGCCGCGCTCTTCGAAGTCGCGGAACTGGTCGTAGCTGGCGCAGGCCGGTGAGAGCAGGACGACCTCGCCCGGCTGCGCGGCGGCCGCTGCGCGCTCGACCGCGGTCGCGAGATCGCCGGCGTGAATCGTGTCCGGAATCGCGTTGGCCAGCTCGTCCGCTGTTTCCCCGATCACGTAGACAGCGCCCACGTTTGGCCCGAGGCCCGCGGCGAGCGGCGCGAAGTCCTCGCCCTTCCGCGAGCCGCCCAGGATCAGCCGGACCGGCTCGTCCTCGTAGGCGGCAAGGGCGCGCAGCGCTGCGGCCACGTTGGTCGCCTTCGAGTCGTTGACATAACGGACGCCGCCGCGCTCGGCGACAAGCTCGAGCCGGTGCGGAACGCCCCTGAACTCGCGCAGCCCGCGGGCGATCTGCGCCTCGTCGGCGCCCGCCGCACGGGCGGCGGCCGTGGCCGCGGCCGCGTTCTCGCGGTTGTGCATCCCCCGCAGCGAAGGCTCGGCCGGAAGCGGATCGTCCGCCGCGAATTCGATCCGCCTTGCCGCAACCTTGTGATCTAGATCACGCGGGACGACGGCCGTGTCGGCTTCCGTCTGGTTCTCGAAGATCCGAAGCTTGGCGTCTCGGTAGGCCTCGAATGAGCCGTGCCGGTCGAGGTGGTCTGGCTCGAGGTTGAGCAGCACGGCGATCCGCGGCCGGAACTCGTGCACGTCCTCGAGCTGGAACGACGAGAGCTCGCAAACGATCAGCTGTCCGGCCTCGACCTCACCGTCGAGCTCCGAGAGGGCGCGGCCGACGTTTCCCGCCACCGGGGCGCCGAGCATGAAGCCGAGCCACTCGGTCGTAGTCGTCTTCCCGTTCGTGCCCGTCACGCCGAGGACCGGGTTCGGCAAGAGGCGCGACGCAAGCTCGATCTCGCTCCACACAGGAACCCCCCGCTCCCGAGCAGCGCTGACGAGCGACGCCTCGCCCGGGACGCCCGGGCTCTTCACGAGCACACCGATGCCGTCCAGGAGGGCGAGATCGGTGTCGTTACCGAGCTCCCGATCGGCCCGTACCACCTCCACCCCCCGCCGCTCGAGCGCCGCGGCGGCAGCGAGCCCGGAGCGCGCGAGCCCGAGGACGAGTACGCGTTCTGGCAGTCCGTTCAGCGGAACCCGTGGAAGTAGCGGTAATAGAGGGCGAACGCCGCGGCGCAGAGTAGCCCTGTGACGATCCAGAAGCGGACCATGATCTTCGTCTCGGACCAGGCCTTCATCTCGAAGTGGTGGTGGATCGGCGTCATCAGGAAGATTCGCCGGCCCCAGTAGCGAAAGGAGAAGACCTGCAGGATGACCGACAGCGCCTCGATCGCGAAGATGCCGCCGATCAGGAGCAGCAGGAAGATCGTCTTCGTCATGATCGCGAAGGCGGCGAGCGCGCCGCCGATGGCCATCGAGCCGGTGTCGCCCATGAAGACCTCGGCCGGGAAGGCGTTGTACCAGAGGAATCCGATCAGTCCGCCAATCAGCGCCGCGCCGACGATCGCGAGGTCGAGCTTCGTCTCGAAGCGGTGCCCTGGGGGGCCTGAGCGAATCCACGCGATCACGTTGATCGCGGCGTAGGTGAAGAGAGCGATGATCCCCGTGCCGGCAGCGAGGCCGTCGAGGCCGTCGGTGAGGTTGACCCCGTTCGCCGCGCCCGCGATCACCAGGAAGAGCAGTCCGTACCAGGCCCACGAGAGCTCGAGATGCCCGACGCCAGGGACGTAGACGTTGGTCGGCAGATGCTGGTGGCGCGCAGCGATGCCAACGCCGATGGTGATCGCACCGAGCAGAAGCAGCTTCCAGCGCGCGTTCAGGCCGAGCGACCGGCGGTGCGTCAGCTTGATGAAGTCGTCGGTGAAACCGATCGCGCCGCAGGCAAGCGTCACGAAGAGCACGGTCAGCGCCGGCACGGTGTATCGCGCGACCGCGAGGTACGCGACGGTCCCCGCCCCGAGCATCAGCAGACCGCCCATGATCGGCGTGCCCTGCTTGGTCACATGGTGCTGGGGGCCCTCCTCGCGGATCGTCTGTCCGTACTCCTTGCGGCGTAGGAAGGCGATGAAGCGCGGCCCGGCGAGAATGGAGATCAGCATCGCGGCGAGGCCCGCGATCAGGACGCTGACCACTAGTGCGTTGCCCGGTGCTGTTGGTGTGCTTCTGGCGCGCGAAAAGCAAGCCAGACAAGGACGCAGGGAGCGGCCATATCCATAGATATGGGCGCGACTGACGTAGACAGGGCGGATGCCCTTGGCGTGCGCTTTGCAGCCGCCAGAAGTGCGCCGGACAGTGCCGGGCACCGCACTTAGGCCTTCACCGCCGCCAGCGCTTCCGCGACCGCCTCGAGCCCCATCGCCCGCGAGCCCTTTACGAGCACAGCGTCTCCTGGGCGGACGACCTCGTCGAGTTCTCGCAACGCGTCGTGGACGTTTGGAGTCCAGCGCGAGGGAACCCCCGCCGCGCCGTCGACGTAGCCCCGCGCGTGCTCGCCGACGGCGAGCAGCTCGTCGATTCCAACCTCCGCGACTGCCTCGCCGACTTCGTGGTGGTAGTCGGGCGCCGTCCGGCCGAGCTCCGCCATGTCGCCGAGGATTGCGACCCGTCGGCGTTCGCCTGATCGCGCTACGAGGTAGTCGAGCGCCGCGCGCATCGAGACCGGATTCGCGTTGTACGCGTCGTTGATCAGCAGGCCGCCGCCGGGCAGCTCCTGCTCCTCGCCGCGCCAGCGGGAAAAGTCCACGTCGACGCGTTCCGGTCGCGGCAACCCGAGCGCGTCGAGCGCCGCGAGGGCGGCCGCCGCGTTGGCGACCTGGTGCTCGGCGATGAAGTTGAAGCTGACTCCGCCCACGACCGTGCGGTCGCCGACCACTTGCGCTGACGGCTTCCCGATCCGTGTCACCTGGATGTCGTCGCGCCCCACCGGGAAGTCATCCGGCACGATCGCCGTCCCTCCAGGCGGCAGCGCGGCAACGAGCTCGCTCTTGGCGCGGATGACGCCTTCGACCGAGTCGACGAGCTCGAGATGGACTGGCCCGACGTTGGTGACCACGCCGATCTGGGGCCGAGAGATCTCGGAGAGCTCGGCGATCTGGCCGAAGCCCCGCATCGAGAGCTCGAGGATGCAGACCTCCGTGTCCGGCTCGAGCCTGCACAGCGTCAGCGGAACGCCGATCTCGTTGTTGTAGCTCGCCTCGGCAGCGATTGTCCTCGCCGAAAGCGCGCAGAGCGCGTTCAGCAGATCCTTGGTCGAGGTTTTGCCCATCGAGCCGGTGATCCCGACGACGCGTGCCGAGCTCCGGTCGCGGACTGCGCGGGCGATCGCGCCAAGCGCCGAGAACGCGTCATCCGGGACGAGCGTGGCGGCTGCCCCGCGCGCGAAGGCGTGCTTGCAGAAGTCGGCGCCGGGTCCGACCGCAACGAAGAGATCTCCTTCGACGATTCGGCGGGAGTCGACCTGGACGCCCGTCACCTCGGATGCCCAAAGGGCCCGGTCGAGCCTGCCAGGCGCCAGCTCGGCGATCTCGTCGAGCGCCAGCGGGATCACAGTGCAGCCCCGAGCCGTCTGAGCACTTGCCGGGCAACCTCCCGGTCGTCGAACGGAATCGTCCGGCCGGCGAGCTCCTGGCCCTGCTCGTGGCCCTTGCCGGCGATGACGACGATGTCGCCCTCCCGGGCAAGGGCGAGCCCGCGCTCGATGGCGGCTGCCCGGTCCGGCTCTGCTTCGAGGCTCGCGCCCGCTCCCTCCAGCACCTCGGCGATGATCGCCTCGGGGTCCTCGCTCCGCGGATTGTCGGACGTGACGATCGCCACGTCGGCGAGCTCCGCGGCGATCCGACCCATCACCGGCCGCTTGCCACGGTCCCGGTCGCCGCCGCAGCCGAAGACGCAGATCACGCGGTTGGGCGCCAGCTCGCGCGCCGTACGGAGCACGTTCTCGAGCGCCTCCGGCTTGTGCGAATAATCGACGACGACTGCGAAAGGCTGGCCCCCGTCGACCGCCTCGAACCTGCCAGGGACGCCCTCGAGCCCCTCGACGCCGGCGGCGATTGCCCCGGCCTCGATGCCGAGCAGCCGTCCCACAGCGACGGCTGCGAGAACGTTCTCGACGTTGAAGCGGCCGCGCAGGCTAGTTCGCAGGTCGATCCCGCCGGCGCGCAGCCTCGCGCCCTGGGCGCCGAGCTCGAGCTGCTCGGGACGGACGTCGGCATCGTCGGCGAACCCGAAGGTCAGCAGCTGGTCCTGGCCGAGCGCGCGCAGTTCGTCCGCCAGCCGCCGGCCGTGCTCGTCGCCGACGTTGACCGCGGCGGGCGGCGGATCGCCTGTCACGAACAGCCGCCGCTTCGCCTCGAAATAGCGCTCGACGGTGCCGTGGAAGTCGAGGTGATCCTGGCCGAGGTTGGTGAACGCAAGCGCGCTGAAACGGACGCCGTCGAGTCGCCCGAGCTCCGAGCCGTGCGAGGTCGCCTCCAGCGCGCAGCTGCGATCGCCCGCGTCGAGCATTTCGCGGAAGGCGCGCTGGAGATCGATCGCCTCGGGAGTCGTGCGAATCGCTGCCCGGTGCTCGCCGCCGACCCGGCTCTCGATCGTTCCGAGCAAGCCGGGGCGTCGGCCGGCGGACTCCAGGATCGAGTGCAGCAGGAACGTCGTGGTCGTCTTGCCGTTGGTGCCAGTGACGCCCGCCACCTCGAGCTCCTCCGTCGGGTCGCCGAAGAAAGCAACCGCCGCCTGGGCCATCGCGCGCCGCGCATCCGACACCACGAGTTGCGGCGCGTCGAGCTCCAGTGCCCGCTCGACGACGAGCGCGACCGCGCCGCGCTCCACGGCGACACGCGCGAATGCGTGACCGTCGTGCCGCTCACCTGGGATACAGAAGAAGAGCGCTCCCGGCCCCACAGCGCGCGTGTCGTAGGCGAGGTCGGAGATCTCGACCGGAGCGCGCTGCACGACGTCCGTAGGGGCGAGCGCTGCGATGACGCGCTCCAGGTTCATCTGCGCGGCGAGTCTACCAATGGGCTCAGCGGTCACCGCGGCGCCGGATGCGCCAAAAGTCACACATTTGCAGCAGTTTCGCCACTGGAGACATCTGGCCCGGACACACCCCGAGAGCTATGCTCGCCGCGGGGAGGAGGCCGGGCGAACCGTCCCTAGGTGCGGTCACATAGCAACCCACTCACGAAGCGGGCATCCTTAGCGCCACGAACGGCGATGGCACCCGTCCCGACCGAACATAACGATCCTCAGGAAGTGCGCCGCAGCGGCCGCGACGTGCCCGAAGCCGACCTGGACCGCCTGCGCTGAGCGACTTCATTTCCCACCCCGCCCGCGGGCGGCGAAGTGTCCGCATTCCGCGACGACTCGGCGTTCGGCCGGTCTCGGTCGCGGCAGCCGACTTCCACGGCAGCGCCGGCTTCTTCGTGCGCGTCGGGATCATCGGGCTGGCCGCCCTCTGCCTCTTCGGGCTCCTCGCCCTCCGCCTCTGGTCGCTCCAGGTCGTGCGGGGACCGCATTTCGCGGTGGCGGCGCAGCGCCAGACCTTCCGACTCATCGACCTCCCCGCACCCCGCGGCCAGATCGTCGATTCGAACGGCAGCGTCCTCGCCGGAACGAGCGGCGGGCTCGCGGTCACGGTGGACTCTTCGGTGCTCGGTCTGATCGACCGGCACGGCCGTTGGTGGCCCACGCATCAGGGACGCATGCTCCTGCGCCGCCTCGGCGACCTCTCCGGAGTCAGGCCGGGACTCTTCATCGAGCGCATTCGCCACAGTGAATTCAAGGCCCCGTACTCCTCCGCGGTCGTCCTGCCCCGGATTACGCGCGACCTCGGCTTCTTCCTCGACGAGCATGCGCGCCAGTTTCCCGGGATCCGCGTCGCAGCCCTTCCGGAGCGGAGTTATCCCGGCGGCTCCATCGGCAGCGAGTTCCTCGGCCTACTCGGGGAGATCAGCCCGAGCCAGCTTGCCACGCACTCGTATCGACGCGCTCGGGCCGGGGCTATCGTCGGCCAGTCCGGCGCGGAGGCGGCCTACGACTCGCTGCTGAACGGCGGCCTGGAAAAAGCCCGCGTGGTCGTCGACGCACAGGGACGCCCGATCGGGCCGGCCCACGTCGTCCGAGTCCCGCGCCCGGCGAGCGGCCTGCAGCTGACCGTGAATCTGCGGCTTCAACGCGCGGCCGAAAAGGCAATTCAGGACGGGATCGCGTTGGCGCATGCAAACGGCCACAGCGACGCTCGCGCCGGAGCCGCGGTCGTGATGAACCCACGCAACGGCGCCGTCTACGCGCTCGCGAGTTACCCCCGCTTCGACCAGGCCCGCGCGGCGACTGATCCGGAGTACCTGCGCGCGCTGCTCAATCCGAACGATCCCCGCCACCTACTCGTCAACCGCGCAACGCAGGGCGTGTATCCGACCGGCTCGACATTCAAGCCGATCGTCGCCGAAGCGGCGCTCGCCTCAGGGCTGATCAGCCCCTACTCGAGCCTTCAGTGCACGAGCACCTACACCGTCGGCAATCACGTCTTCCACAACGTCGAGTCGGGAATCAACGCCAGCATGGCGCTGCCGGAGGCGCTGTCGATCTCGTGCGATACATGGTTCTACCGGCTCGGGTCGATGTTCTACGCCGAACAACAGAAGGGCCACCTCTACATACAGGACTGGGCCCAGCGGCTCGGCGTCGGCCACCCGACCGGCTTTGACGTCCCGGGCGAGGCTCCCGGCTTGGTACCGACCCCCGGGTGGTTGAAGCGGACGTTCAAGCAGCCCTGGGAACGCATCTGGTACGAGGGCTACTCCGTCAACCTAGCGGTCGGCCAGGGACAGCTTGCGATCACGCCGCTGCAGCTCGCCGTCGCCTACTCAACGCTCGCAAACGGCGGCACGGTCGTCCGCCCCCACGTCGGGCAAACCGTCCTCAACTCGAACGGCCAGATCGTCCGAGGCCTCCGCTTCCCCGCTCGGCGCCACGTTCGGCTCGTCGATGTCGGCGCAATCCGGGACGGACTCATTGCCGGTGCACATTCGGGCACCTCGGGGGCGGTCTTCGGCAACTTCCCGATCCAGGTCGCGGGGAAGACCGGCACCGCGGAGACCCGCGTCGGTGAAAGCGACCACTCCTGGTACGCGTCGTGGGCACCGGCATACAACCCGAAGCTCGTCGTCGTCGTCCTGATCGAGCACGGCGGGTTCGGCGCCGAGGCCGCCGCGCCGGCCGCGAAGGAAATCTACTCGGCCTACTTCAAGGTCAAGGCGAAGTAGAACCAGGCGCGTCCGGGGGCGCCGAGAGGTACTGCAGGGTCTGCTGGGCGATCTCCTTGAAGGCCGGCGCCGCGACGACGCCGCCCCAGATCGCGCCCTGCGGCTCGTCGACCGTCACCAGGACGACCACCCGGGGCCGGGTCGCCGGGGCGAAGCCGACGAACGACGCCACGTACTTCGAGGTCGAGTAGCCACCCCGCGGGTCGGGCTTCGCCGCCGTGCCGGTCTTGCCGGCGACGTGGTAGCCCGGGATCTGCGCGAGCGTGCCGGTGCCGTCGAGCACCACGTTCTGGAGCATCGAAGTCAGCTCCCGAGCGATCCAGCGGGTGACGATCCGGCGGCGGAAGACCGGCTTGGCGAGCCCGTCGCCGACACGGTCGACGAGGTGCGGCCTCGTCCAGACTCCGCCGTTGGCGATCGCGGCATAGGCCGACGCCATCTGCATCGGCGTCACCGCGATTCCCTGGCCGATCGGCACGTTTCCGATCGTCGAGCCCGACCATTTGTCCGGAGGCACCACGATTCCCGCGCTCTCGCCCGGGAAGTCGATTCCGGTCTTGTGGCCGAACCCGAAGCGCGAGATCCAGTAGGCCACTCCCTTCGCCTGGCGGGTGAGAATCTGGGCCAGCGTGATCGCGCCGACGTTCGAGGAGTGGGCGAGGATCTGCGCCACCGAGTAGGTCACCGTGCCTCGCGGGTCGGCGTCGTGGATCCACCGGTCGGAGACGTGGATCTGGTACGGGAGGGTGAAGGTCGTCGAGGGTGAGACGAGCCTTTCCGACAGCACCCCTGCGACGGTGACGAGCTTGAAGGTCGAGCCCGGCTCGTAGGTGTCGGTGATCGCGCGGTTGCGCTGAGCGTCCCTCGGCACGCTGGGGAAGCTGTTCGCGTCGTAGGTGGG
>JALYLK010000111.1 GCA_030774275.1 Actinomycetota bacterium | reverse complement strand
GCACACGCCGTTCGCGTTTGCCGGTGACTATTGGCGCGAATTTGGCGCCGTCCCGTCACCCACGCGTCTCGATCTCCGAGCTAGGCTCGATCGCAGAGGGAGGTGGGAAGGAGCCCCTCCCAAAATTGAGGGCGGGGGTTCGCGCGCGTGTGTACCAAGTGCGGCTCGCCGGATTCCCCCCGGGCAGCACGGGTCCCCGGTAGGAGGAGGGCACGGCGTGGCGAAGGGACCTTCGATGGGGGCGGTCTCGAGATCGGGTCGCGGCCGAGCGGCCGTGCTTCCGTTTCCACGCGCCGGGCAGCTTCGCGACTTCACGCTCAGGAAGGGTCTGCCCTCCGGCCGCGCGCTCTTGCTCGGTTTCGCCCTGCTCGGGACGGGCGTGCTCGTTTATGTCGGCGCCCGGGAATCGTCCGTCTTCGCGCTCCAGTCGATCGAGGTCAGCGGCGCGCCCCCGCGAGTTGCCGCGCACGTGCGAGCCGCGCTGCGTCCGCTCGAGGGCGGGAGCCTGCTTGCACTGAACCGCGGCTCGATCGAGCAGCGGCTCGCAGGACTCTCGGACGTGGCCGGCGTTTCGATCGACCGCCGCTTTCCCCACACGCTCCGGGTGTTCGTGACGCCGGCACATTCGATCGCAGTCCTCCGGCGAGGGAGCTCGGCGTGGATCGTCTCCAGCGACGGCCGCGTCGTCCGTACCGTCGGCCTGTTTGGCGCCCCCCGCCTGCCGCGGGTCTGGATTCCCCGGGCCGGCAGCGTCGACGTCGGCATGGCCCTGTCGGACGACCCAGCAGCTCGCGCCGTCCGGGCGCTTGCCGTCGCCCGCAGCGCGGGTTTCGCGGCCCGGATCACAACGATCCGCTCGACCCACACCGAGCTGACCTTCGTGCTCCCGGCAGGACTCGAGCTCCGCTTCGGCGACGCCGGCTCGCTGCCCCTCAAGCTGGCCGTCGCCGAACGACTCCTTCCCCTCGTCGGCGGAGCGACGAGCGGCTACGTTGACGTCACCGTTCCGGCTCGACCGATCGCCAAGCTAAACCCTCAAGTCGGAGGTTGAGGTCGACCGTTGAGACCGCTAGTCGACGTTGACACCGCTATCGAAGGCACGTACTCTCATGCGTCGAATGGAGCGCACAAACCCACGCTCCAGTAAAGCTTCAGGTCGAGCAACCTTGAGCGTCCGAGACCAAACCGGAAATTTCCTCGCCGTGATCAAAGTCGTCGGTGTCGGCGGCGGCGGTACGAATGCGGTCAACCGCATGGTCGACGCGGGGCTGACGGGGGTCGAGTTCATCGCCGTGAACACCGACGCCCAGGCGCTCCTGATGTGCGACGCCGACGTCAAGATCCACATCGGGTCGCAGGCGACACGTGGTCTCGGAGCGGGCGCGGATCCGGCGGTCGGCAAGGCGGCCGCGCAGGAGAGTCGCGACGAGCTCAAAGAGGCGCTCAAGGGCGCCGACATGGTCTTCGTCACTGCCGGCGAGGGCGGCGGCACCGGCACCGGCGCCGCGCCGATCGTTGGCGAGCTGGCGGCTGAAGAGCTGGGTGCGCTCACGGTCGGCGTCGTCACGCGGCCTTTCTCATTCGAAGGTCGCAGGCGCGCTCAACAGGCCGAGCGCGGGATCGAGGATCTCCGCGACACGGTCGACACACTGATCGTGATCGAGAACGACCGTTTGCTGCAGGTCGTCGAGAAGCGAACGTCGATCGTCGACGCTTTCAAGCTCGCCGACGACGTGCTGCGCCAAGGTGTGCAGGGAATCACCGACTTGATCACGATTCCCGGTCTCGTCAACCTCGACTTCGCCGACGTCCGGACGATCATGCGCGGCGCAGGATCGGCGCTGATGGGAATCGGCGCGGCTTCGGGGGAGAACCGAGCCACCGAGGCGGCGCAGGCGGCCGTGTCCTCGCCGCTGCTCGAGGCCTCGATCGAAGGAGCGACGGGGATCCTGCTCAACGTCACGGGCGGCAAGGAGATCGGTCTCTTCGAGGTCAACGAGGCCGCAGAGGTCGTCACCGCAGCGTCAGACCAGAACGCCAACGTCATCTTCGGCGCGGTGATCGACGAGTCGCTCTCGGACGAGGTGCGCGTCACGGTGATCGCTACCGGATTCGGCCCGCACCGTTCACGCAGGCGTCGCCCCGCGCAGGTCGCCGAGCCCGAGCAGCTCGGTGCCGAGGAGCCGCAGGCGGCCCGCAGCGAGGGGTTCGACGTGCCGGACGATCTGCTCGAAGTGCCCTCGTTCCTGCGCGACCCGTAGCGCTCGAGGTTTAAGAGCGCGGACGTTGCGGTAGATCAGCATCGCCCTCTCGGGCCACCCGCATTAAGCGGGGGCCCGCGATGACCCGGTCCGGCCGTCCCGGCCCCTCCGATTGGCGGGGGGACCGGGACGGCTTCCTTTAGCATCAGCCGCCGGATGCAGACGCTCTTGCGGACCCCGTTGTTCGATCGGCACGTCGCGCTCGGAGCGCGCATGGTGCCCTTTGCCGGGTGGGAGATGCCCGTGCAGTACGAGGGTGTGATTCCGGAGCACAGAGCGGTCCGGGCCGATTGCGGCGTGTTCGATGTTTCGCACATGGGCGAGCTCGAGGTCGAAGGTCCGCGCGCCCAGGAGCTTCTGCAGTCGCTGCTCTCCAACGACCTCGGACGCCTCGAGGACGGCGACGCCCAGTACACGCTCCTGACGAACGAGGCAGGCGGAATCCTCGACGACCTAATCGCCTATCGACTCGATCGCTTTCGGTATCTCTTGATCGTGAACGCGGCGAACAGGGAGACCGATTTCGAGTGGCTGAAAGAGCACGAGATCGCCGGCTCGGATGTGCGCGACGTCTCCGACGAATACGCGCTGCTGGCCGTACAAGGGCCTCGCGCCCTCGGGCGCCTGCGGCTCGACGAGGCGCCGGCTTTCACTTTTGCGGAGGGCGAGATCGACGGCGTTGCCTGCATGATCAACCGGACTGGTTACACGGGTGAGGAAGGCGTCGAGCTGATGGTTCCCGCGGAGGACGCACCCGAGTTATGGGATCGTGTCCTTGAACGCGGCGCGACGCCGGCCGGCCTCGGCGCCCGCGACACGCTTCGCCTCGAGGTCTGCTATCCGCTGCACGGCAACGACATCGGCCCGGACACGGATGCGATCTCGGCCGGGCTTGGCTGGGTGTGCGCGCTCGAGAAGGAATTCACCGGCGGAGAAGAGCTTCGACGGATCAAGGACGAAGGACCTGACCGCCGTCTCGTCGCCTTCGTCATGAAGGAGCGCGCGGTCCCGCGCCACGGCATGCCGATCGACGGCGGAGGCGAAGTCACCTCTGGGACGCACTCGCCGATGCTCGACCGCGGGATCGGCATGGGCTATGTGCCGGTAGAGCTCGCCCAGCCGGAGACCGAGTTGACGATCGACGTGCGCGGCAAGCCCCGGCGCGCCCGCGTCGTCAAGAAGCCGATCTACAAGAGGGAGGCGAGCCCGAGTGGCGGCGATTGAGACCTACCCCGACGAGCTCAAGTACCACGCGGAGCACGACTGGGCCAGAATC
>JALYLK010000110.1 GCA_030774275.1 Actinomycetota bacterium | reverse complement strand
TCTTTCGGCTCGAGCCCGGCTCGGTCGATCGCCGCTCGCATCATCTCGCCTACGCCGATCGCCTCGGGCTCCGGCTGCGCCATGTGGTGCCCGTCGTTCGAGGTTCCATACGCGAGGACCTCTGCATAGAGCGTCGCGCCGCGAGCTCGCGCGGCCTCGAGCTCTTCGAGGACGAGGACGCAGGCACCCTCGCCCATGACGAAGCCGGCTCGGGTAGCGTCGAACGGCCGCGAGGCGCGGGGCGGATACTCGTCCTCGGCGGCCAGGCCCCGCATCGCGACGAACCCGGCCAGGATGATCGGCTGGATGGCGGCCTCCGTCCCGCCCGCGAGCATCGCGTCCGCGTCGCCGCGCTTGATCAGCTCGGCGGCCTCCCCCACCGCATGCGATCCGGTCGCGCAGGCAGATACGGGCGCGTAGTTGGGCCCGCGGATCCCGAGCGAGATCGCGAGCTGCCCGCTCGCGGCGTCGACCAGAACGCTCGGGATGAAGCTCGGGGAGACCCGCTCGAACCCGCGTTCGCGGAGGATCTCTCCCTGCTCCATGATCCCGGCGATTCCGCCGATCGCCGAACCGAAGGCGATTCCGACGCGATGCGGATCGAATCCGTTCAGCCCGGCGTTCTCGACCGCCTCTTTGCCCGCAGCGAGCGCGAGCAGGACGTTGCGGTCGAGCTTGCGCTGCTCCTTCGGCGAGGCCACGCCGGTAGGGTCGAAGTCCTTGACCTCGGCCGCGATCCGCACCGGGTACTCACCGGCGTCGAAGGAGCGGATCCAGTCGATCCCACTTTCGCCGGCAAGCGCGGCGCGCCAGGTCTCGGGCGCAGAGTTCCCGAGCGGGGTGACCGCTCCGAGACCGGTGACGACGACTCTGCGCACGACTGCGCATTAGACCTGCCGCGGGCGGGACGCGGTTGCGTTATAGGGACAGGCACCCACCGGGTGCCTTGTCCCTAAAAACGGTTACGCCTAGCCGGCGACGCGGCCGCCCTACTTCCGCACCTCTCTAGCCGACGCCGCAGCCCGGGTTGGGCTGGTCGATCCGGAGGTTTGCGGGGACCGGCGGCGGGGCCACGAAAGTTGCGGCAATGTGCGCTGGGGTGGTCGTGGATTCGTTTCGCAGTACGAGTGAACCCATGTCGCCCGTCTCGATGAAGACGTCTCCCTGGTGGAACGTCCGGCCGAGGCAATTGGACAGGTAGCGGGTCACGGAGCCGTCCTTGACGACGACCACCACAATTCCGACGTGGCTGTGCCAGCCTGACGAGGAACCAGGGCCATAGGTGATCGTTTGCGTCACGACGTCCGTGGGATCCTTCGTCTGCAGCTTGACGCGGTCAGCGTTGAAGTGGACGGCGTCCGGAAGGGTCCCCGTCGCCGCATAATCGACGGTCCGCGAACCCGACGGACCAGTCGCAAGCGCGACGCCTACGCCGATCGCGGCGATCGCGACAACGCTCACTAGCAGGATGAGCTTCTTCATCCTTCCCTCCTATCTGAGGGCATGCCTGGGGCGGCCGCACGCGCTCGTCGATTCGTGGCGCGAGTCTCTTCCTTTCGAGTGGCTAGTTCAAGTCTCGGTAGGTTCTGACGGTGCCGCCACGAAACCTCCCCTTCCCGCCGATGGAGGCCGAGCTGGTCACAGAGCTGCCTGAGGGCCCCGACTGGCAGTACGAGCCGAAATGGGACGGCTTTCGCGGCGTGATGGAGAACCTGAAAGGCGAGCTTGCGGTCTGGAGCCGGAACGGGCGGCCGCTGCTTCGTTACTTTCCCGAACTGCGCGACGTCGGCGAGTTGCTGCCGCCCGACTCCGCGCTCGACGGGGAGATCGTGATCGAGCGGGACGGGGTGCTCGACTTCGATGCGATGCAGATGCGACTGCACCCCGCCGAGAGCCGCATCCGCAAGCTCTCGGCCGAGATTCCCGCCGAGTTCATCGCCTTCGACGTCCTGCGGTGGAAGGGCGAGCCGGTGAACAAGCTTCCGCTGGCGAAACGGCGGGCCAAGCTCGAGCGAGTCGGCAAGAAGTTCCGGCTCTCCCCCGTCACCCGCGATCCGGCGCAGGCCGGCGAGTGGCTGCAGCGGCTCGAGGCGGCGGGGCTCGACGGCGTTGTCGCGAAGCGGCGAAACGCGCCGTACCTTCCGGGCTCGCGCGACGGCGTCGTCAAGGTGAAGCCCTATCGCACCGCCGACTGCGTGATCGTCGGCTTCCGCTGGAGCGACAAGGCCGAGGGCCGGATCTCGACGCTCCTGCTCGGCCTCTACGACGCCAAGGGCGGTCTCGACTTCGTCGGTCACTGTTCTGGCTTCCCCGCGGCTGTTCGCCGCGAGCTCGAGGAGAAGCTGCCGAAGCTCCGGGCGCCGGGTGCGATCAGCGGCGACCGAGTCCCGGGAGGCCAGAGCCGCTGGACGCGCGGCAAGGAACTCGACTGGAACCCGGTCAAGCCGAAGTTGGTTTGCGAGGTGCGCTACGACAAGCTCGAGAAAAACCGTTTCCGGCACGGCACCCGCTTCATCCGCTGGCGGCCGGATAAGGATCCCAAGGACTGCACCTGGCGGGAGGTCAGGCCCCCCAGGCGCCCCGACGACCTGACCGTCCCGGCGCTGTTGGGCGGGTAGGCCAGGACCGGTCGTCGAAACTGTCGGGGTCGGCCGGCTCGAGCTCGAGCGCCTCGAACCGGGAAGCGAGCGCAACCTTGCGTCGCCACATCCCTGCCGTCGGGTCGCCGACTTTGTCGATCCGCTTCCGCATCGTTTCCAGCGTGAACGCGGCAGGGTCGGCGCCCGGCACCTCATCCCAGCGCAGCGGCGCCGAGGCGCGCGCGTCCGGCGTGGGTCGGATCGAGTAGGCGGCGGCGATCGTCCTGTCCCGCGCATTCTGGCCGTAGTCGACGAAGACGCCCTTGCGGTCTGCGACCTTCCAGGTCGTCGTCGCGACTCGCTGGTCGCCGACGCGCCGCTCGACTTCCTGCGCGACAGCCTTGGCGAACCGCCGCACCTCGGGAAACGGCAGCTCCGGCTTCATCGGCGTCAGGATGTGGAGGCCCGTCGAGCCTGATGTTTTCGGGTAGCTCGGCAGCTCGAGCTCGTCGAGCACCTCCTTGACGACAAGCGCGATCGCGAGCACATCCTGCCACTGGCCGTCGGTCGTCGGATCGAGGTCGATCAGCATGTAGTCGGACCGCTCGATGTCGTCGACGCGCGAGTGCCAGGTGTGCAGCTCGATGCAGCCGAGGTTGATCACCCAGGCCAGCGCGGCTGCGTTGTCGAGCACCGCGAAGACCGTTGAGTGCCCGCTCGGAAAGCGGACGAACTGCTCGCCGACGTAGTCGGGATGCGGAGGGACTCGCTTCTGGTGGAAGAAGTCACCCTCGACCCCGTTTGGGTAGCGCTTCATGTGAAAGAGGCGCCGTCGGATGTGGTTGAGCGCATACGGCGCGACGTCGACGTAGTACTGGACGAGGTCGCCTTTCGTCAGCCCGCGCGCTGGAAAGAAGAGCTTCTCCGGGCTGGAGATCTTGACCTCGTGACGGCCGACCCGCATTTCCCTCTTAACTTAAGCCGCGGGACCCGCTCGTCGTTGCGCAACGGCCCCAAATAGAGCGAAGCCCGCCAGTAGGGGGAGGCGGGCGACGCGAATGCCGGGGGAGTCTTCGAGGGGGAAGGGAGCCGGCGCTTTCAGCATGCGTTTTCCGACGAATTTTCGCCATGCCCCTGAAGGGTGATTTTGGGCAAAGGCGAAACAGAGGTGCGCTAACCTTGTGCTCGCCCGGAGAAGTGGCCGAGTGGCTGAAGGC
>JALYLK010000109.1 GCA_030774275.1 Actinomycetota bacterium | reverse complement strand
GGCCTACGGGAAGCCCGTTGTCGGCTACATCCACGACGAGGCCGCCAGACGCACTGGCGAGGCGTTCGGCGTCGACGTGCCGATCGTGCGGACGACGAAGGAGACGCTTGCGTCCGACCTACAGCCGTTGCTCGACTCGGCAGAGAAACGGCATACCTCGGGGGCTGTCAGTCGCGCCTACGTCGAACGCGTCCACGACGCCGACAAGATGGCCGACCGCCTGATCGACATCTACTCTCGCCTATAGGTGCTAGCGCAGCAGATCAAGCGCCTGGTCTCGCAGTCCCTCATTTACGGGCTCGGAGGCCTCATCTCGCGGTTCCTCTCGCTGCTCCTGCTGCCGCTCTACACGAGCTACCTGCACGGCCGCGACTACGGCCGCGTGGAGACGCTGACCGCGCTGACCGCCGTGCTCGTGGTCGTACTGCGGCTCGGCATCTCGAGCGCCTTCTTCCGCTACTACTTCGATTCCACCGACTGGGAGCACCGCGTCCGCGTCGTTCGCACCTCGTTCTGGTTCACGATGGGGAGCGCGACCTTCGGCCTTGCTGCCGGCTGGGTTGCAGCGCAGCCGATCGCCGATGTCCTATCGCTGGGGCACGGTCAGGCCTGGCTCGTGCGCGCCGCCTTCGTCGGTCTCTGGGCGCAGATGAACTACGAGCAGCTCACCTCGCTCTTCCGTGTCGAGGAGCGACCCGTCCTGTTCAGCGCGGCCACGATCGCCAACCTGCTGATCACGGTCGGGGCGACGGTGATCCTGGTGGTCGGCTTCCACCAGCGGGCGATGGGCGTTGTCGTCGGCAACTGGATCGGCACTCTCAGCGTGTACCTCGTCCTGCTCGGCTACCGCCGCTATCAGCTGGGGTTGCAGTTCGACCGTCGGCTCTTCCGGGCGATGAACCGTTTCGGGCTGCCCCTCGTGCCCTCGCAGCTTGCTCTCTGGGCACTCGCGTTCAGCGACCGTTTCTTCATCGCCAAGTTCAAGGGACAGGCCGCCGTCGGCTATTACTCGGTCGGCGTCAGGATCGCTTCCGCCTCGCTCCTGCTACTCGCCGCCTTCCGCCTTGCCTGGCCGGCGTTCGCGTACTCGATCGAGGACGAGAATGAGGCAAAGCGGACCTACGGCTATGTCCTCACCTATCTGTTGTTCGTCAGCTGCTGGCTCGCAGTCATCCTCGGCCTGCTTGCACCGTGGCTCGTGCGCCTGCTGACCGGAAGGCCTGAGTTCTATGCCGGGGCGCGCGTCGTGCCGGTGTTGGCCTTCTCCGTCGCGGCCCTAGGCGGCTACACCGTCGTCGCGATCGGCCTCGGCCGCGCGAGGAAGACGCAATTCAACTGGGTCGTCACCGGTGCGGCGGCGGTGATCGACGTGGCGCTCAACCTCGTGCTCGTCCCGAGATTCGGAATCATCGGTGCGGCGATCTCCGGCGCGGCCGCCTACACGTCGATGTTCGTATTCATGTCCCTGTACTCGGTGCGCGTCTACCCGATCCCGTACCAGTGGCGCCGGGTCGCCCTGCTCGCCGCGACCGCCGCCGGCCTCGTGGCGGTCGGGAAGGCGCTGCACGTACCGCTCGCGGGAGCCCTCGTCCTCGCCGTCGCCTACCCGCTCATCCTGCTTCCGCTCGGCTTCTACCTGCCTGCGGAGCGGCGACGACTGCTGGCTGCGGGACGGCGTCTCGTGGCTGCTGCTCGCTAACGCGCTCTCGAGCGAGCGCGGCCGCTGCGAGCGGCGCGAGGCCGAAGACGCCCCAGACCATCGGGTCCTCGAAGAACGCGTTGTAGAACAGGCTATGGACGCCGATCGCGGCGAGCACGACGCCGAGAATCAGCGACACCCGTCCGGCGAAAGTCGGCACCGCGCCCCGGAAGGCGAGCACGAACGCGGCAACGAGGAGCCAGCCGAACAACGCCAGCCCGACGATGCCGTTCTCCGCCGCGACGGTCACAGGGGTGTTGTGCGACGCAGCCGCCTTCGGTTCATTGCCCTTCAGGCCCGTGCGCGCGGCATAGGCCTTCTTGAACCCGCCGATCCCGACGCCCTGCACTGGATGGTGGGCGGCAATCGCCAGCCCATTCTTGACGAGCTTGAAGCGTCCGCCAGAAGCACTGTTCAGAGAATGGTGGCGCGCGCTCGGCATGGCCAACCCGGCCACCAGGACGACGACAGCGATCACGCCCAGCAGCGCGAGCGTTCGTCTCCCCCAGGCAAACCACGCGACGATCCCGACCCCGACAACGAGCGCGACGAAGCTCGACTGCGAGAACGAGAAGACCAGCCCGATCCAGGACACGACGATCACCGCCGAGGCCGCAATGGCGACCCGCCTTGCCGCGCCGCGGAGCACCAGGACGAGGCTCGCCAGGATCGCAACGACGAGGAAGCGCCCGTAGATCGAGGGGTCCCAAAACGCGGAGTTGACGCGGTAGAAGGGCGCGTACGCATTGCCGACGCGCACCTTCGGGTTCCAGAAGACGTCACGCGTCGCGTACTGGTAGACGCCGATCACCGCGAAGACGACGGCCATTCCCGCCAGTAGGACCCAGACCGCGCGTAGCCACTCTCGGCGCCAGGGGAGCCGCGCAAGCGCCACCGCCAGCAGCGCGAAGGGGAGGTAGAAGGCGAGCAGCTCGATCGCGCCCTGGCGGACATCCTGGCTCCACACGAGGCTGAGGCCGCTCCAGAGGAGGAAGGCCGCGAGCGGCACCGCGAGCGGGCCGAGCTCGGCCTCGTTCCGCGCCGTTTTCTCGTGGAGGAGCTGCCAGCCGAGCGCGAGTGCAGCCGCGGCGACGACTCCGTACAGGGGCACCAGCAGGTTGGCATCGGTCGAGCCGACGGTCACGGGAATCCTCGCCGGCACGCAGGCCAGAGCGGCGAGAACGAGCA
>JALYLK010000108.1 GCA_030774275.1 Actinomycetota bacterium | reverse complement strand
ATGGTCTGTCGCTGCTGAGAGAAACGCGCCGCCGCGTGGCGGAGTCATGGTGCCGCGACGCCGACGCACGGAACGCCGACGGCCTCGAGGTTGATCCGTGGGACGACGATGCCGCAAGCTGGTCACTGCTCGGTGCGATGGTCGCAGTGCTCGAGGAGGAGGCCCGCCTTTGGGGGGAAATGCCGCTCGACGACCTCGCTGCTGCGATGTACGCGCTGTCCGCGCTGATCGAGACGGAATCGCTCGCCGACTGGAACGACGATCCGCGGCAGACGCAGGAGGCGGTGCTGGAGGTGCTCGACCGGGCCGCAGCGTCCTACGTGGAGCCCGAGCTGCTCATCCAGCTTTCGTCGAACTGAACCTCCGGCTCGCGGTAGCGCCGATCGCGCTCAGGCGTGGGTCAGTCGGCGCAACAGATGCTTCTGGCCGTAGGCGACCGTGGCCATTCCGGCAACGACCATGCCCAGCAGCGGCCTCTCCGCCAGAAGCAGCACGACTGCCGAGAGATCGACCGCGAGCAGGCACATTCCGACCCGCCTGACGATCCGCCGTGCCTTCTCCTCCGATCCGACCACCGACCAGACGAGACCGACGATCAGCTTGTGGCCGTCGAGTGGGTGAACCGGGAGCAGGCTGAGACCGCCGATGGCGACGTTGAGCAAGACGAGTGCGAGGGCGCCGACCTTGAGCGAGCCGGGCACGGGGAAGAACACCGGAAGGCTGAGTGCAAGTGCAAAGACGAACGACGCCTCAGGGCCACCCAGAGCCATCCGGACCTGCTCGCGGCCGCTCCGATAAGAGCCTTCGAAGTGCGCCGCCGCGCCGAGGGACATCACGGACACCTTCTCGGGCCGGACCCCGGAAAGCCTCCTGGCGACGCTGACGTGGCCGAGCTCGTGGACGATCAGCGAGACGACGCCGCCGACGCCGCCAAGGAGCGCACAGGCAGCGAGCATGGACGGCTTCGGGTGCCCACTGAAGGCGACGAACAGGAACGCGAACACCCCCAGCGGGATGATCCCACCGCGGGTGGCGACGATCGGAACTGGCCAACGGACGAGCACGAGACCTCTGTCTCGGGGTACCTGAACCGGTGCGATCGCAAACATGCCAACTGCATCGACAAAACGCCGCAGAGCCTTGACGTTCCGCCGCGAAACGGCTCACGGCGGAAGTCGCAAGAATCAGCTTCATGAGCTCGGACAGTCAGACGATCCGCGTGGCGCTCCTCGGGTACGGCCTGGCGGGAGCCGTATTCCACGCGCCGCTGATCGCGTCCGTCGACGGGCTCGAGTTGAGCGCGATCCTGACCCGGGATCCCGAGCGGCGCGCACGAGCTGAGCGCGACTTCCCGGACGCTCAGTTGCTCGACTCCGCCGATGAGGTCTGGGCGAGGCCTGGCGACTTCGAGCTGGTCGTGGTCGCGGCGCCGAATCGCGTCCACGTGCCGCTGGCCCGGGCTGCAATCGAGGCCGGAATCGCCGTGGTCGTCGACAAGCCGCTGGCTACCGGAGCATCCGAGGCGCGGGAGCTCGTAGACGCCGCCCGCACGCATCACGTGCTGTTGACGGTGTTTCAGAATCGCCGCTGGGACGGCGACCTTCTCACCGTCTCCAGGTTGGTCGGAGAGCAGGCGCTCGGCCGCGTCTTTCGGTTCGAGTCCCGCTTCGAACGCTGGCGGCCGCAACTCTCGCGTGGCTGGCGGGAGCTCGCTGCGCCCGAGGAGGCCGGAGGCCTACTCTTCGACCTCGGCAGCCACCTCGTAGACCAGGCGCTCGCTCTCTTCGGTCCGGCCCGCCGCGTCTATGCGGAGCTCGATGTCCGGCGTCCCGACGCCACGGTCGACGACGATTCCTTCGTCGCCCTTACGCACGGGTCCGGCGTTCGTTCGCATCTCTGGATGAGCTCCGTCGCGGCGCAGCCCGGCCCACGCCTGCGGGTGCTCGGGGATCGGGCCGCTTACGTCAAGTACGGACTGGACGTGCAGGAAGAGGCGCTCCACGAGGGCCTCCGTCCCGGCCGGCCGGGGTGGGGCGAGGAGCCCGAGGAGCGCTGGGGGCTCCTTGGCGCCGGCGATGGCGTCGAACGAGTTCGCACCGAGCCGGGCGCCTATCAGCGCTTCTACGAGGGAGTCGTCGCCGCCCTTCGTGAGGGAGCCCCGCCCCCGGTCGATCCCGAAGATGCCGTTTCGGCGCTCGAGGTGCTGGATGCGGCTCGCTTATCCGCGGGCGAAGGCAGAGTGGTCAAGCTCTAGGCCGCGTCCCAGAAGGCGTCGCGGAAGCCGATCGCGGCGTGCGTTCCGTCACAGAAGGGCTTGTTGGCGGACTGACCGCAACGGCAGAGCGTCATCCGGGCCCGCTGCTCGTACTGGTACCCGTCCGTGCCCGACTCGACTTGAATCCCGCCGCTCACCCACAGCGGTCCGCTGACGCCGAGCACCGGGTCCTCGACGACGCCGATCGCGGGCTCTCGAGACGGCTCGATCGCCTTCAGCGTCCGGCGGTTCCAGGAGATCAGCCGACCCGAGGGACAGTTTCCCACCATTCCGTCGAAGAGTTCGCTGACGGAGTCGTCGTCCGTCCTCGCGACGAGCCGCCAGACGGTGCCGTTCGGGTCGCAGAACCGCGCGCCGACGCACAGCGCTTTCGCGTCCGTGAGTATCCGCTCCTGGCCGTCGTACTCGACGGCCTGCTCGACGTAGGGGACTCGCGCAGCTGCCGACTCAGAGCCTTCGAAGCCGACGCGCAAGTGACTGCCGTCGCAAAACGGCTTGTTCTGCGAGTTGCCGCAGCGGCAGAGCTTGTACTCGGAAGGAGCGTCGTAGGTCTGCCCCTGACGCCAGTCGCGCGAGTTCCCCTCCTCGTCGGCCTCGATGATCTGCTGCGCCACCGGCACGCCACCGCTGACGATGTACGGCCCGTTCTGCGAGACGGTGATCCTGAGCCCGTTGCCCTCAGACACGCTTCCCCCTTCGCCCCGCTTGCTCGCGACCACGGCGAGCATAACTCGCGGGGTTGAGCTGCCGACCGCCGCCTGATCAGTCTTCGAGCTGGTCGAGCTCGGGCGCAGCGCGGATCGACGGGCTGAGCGTTCCCCACACGGCCAGCACGAGCCCGAAAGCGGCGAACACGGCAATCGTCGCGCGCGCCGAAACGGCGCCGAGCAGGAGGCCGGCCGTAAGCGGGCCGAGCGGGGCGATCAGCAACGAGATCGTGCTGCGCACCGACTCGGCGCGGCCGAGCAATCGGTCGGGAGTCATCGCGATTCGGTAGCCATGGACGACAGAGTCGGTCGAGGGAATCGCAAGCGCTGTCGGGAGGAGTCCAGCCGTCAGGACGTAGACGCTCGGCCAGACGAGGAAGAGCGCGCAGCCGACCCACGTCCAGAGCTCGAGGAGCAGGACAGCTCGAACCGGCAGAAAGCGGCGAACAAGCGGCGAGAGAAACGAGCCAACCAGGAGGCAGGCGCCGAACGCGGCGACCAGCAGGCCGACCGCCCCGCCGGACAGGCCTTGCCGCCTGCCGATGACCACGACGGCGAGCAGCAAGCCGGGCCCGATGAAGTTCGCGAGCCCGAAGAGGAGCGCGCACGTCCGCAAGAACGGCTGTCCCCAGAGGAAGCGGAACCCCTCCGCGAGCCGCGACCGCAGCCGCGAGAGGTCGAGCTCGCGCTCCTCCTGGAACGGCGTTCGCATCACAAGCAGCGAAACGGTCGAGAACGCATACGACACCGCGTCGACCACGAACGGTAGGGCGCGAGCAAGTCCGAAGAGCGCACCCCCGAGCGGCGGGCCGGCCAGCTGGACCGCCGCCTGCCGACCCGTCTGAGCGCCTGCGGCCGCCGGGAGTTGCCGCGTGGGCACAACGGCACGCAAAGCGCCCGGGTAAGCCGCCGCGAAGACGGCGCTCCCGGTTCCTTCGACAAAGGCAACGAGCACGATCGCCCAGAAGGGGGCCGAGTGGAACAGGATCGCCGCAGCGAGGCTGCCGATCGCAAGCACACGAACGCCGTCGGCCGCGATCATCAGCCACTTGCGGTTCCAATGGTCGGCCGCCAGGCCGGCAGGCAGGGCAAACAGCGCAGCCGGAAGGATGCGCGCGAACGAGACGACGCCAGTCTTCGCGGCGGAACCGGTCACCGCGAGCACGAGCAGCGGGTAGGCGATCGAGCTCGTTTGCGTGCCGGCATTCGAGAGCAACTGCCCGGCCTGAAGCAACATGAAGTCGCGGTTACGGCGCAGGGGAACCGCGATCACGCGGTGACGCTAGCTAACGATCCAGCGGCTCAGTTGTCTCGCTTCGAGCCCAGGTGAGGAGCGCCACCGATCAAATCGTAGAAACGCTGTCTCCGGCCGACCCAGCGCGTCTCGCGAGAGGCGAAGCGTTGCCGGCTTCGCCGCAGCCTTCGACCGTTGTCCGGATAGAGGAGCCGGGCCCACACCGAGCTCGGTTTGGCGAGCCGGAGGCTTCCGACGAGCGAGAGCGGCGCAAAGACGATCCCGAACAGGCCAAGCTTCAGCTTTCCCTTGAGGAAGGTCACGGTCACCAGGCAAACGTTCAGAACGAGCAGCCCGTCCGCGATCGACCTCCCGAGTCTGTCTCCGGCCGAGTCGGAGCTGAGCGGGAATGTCGCCAGGACTGCAAGCGAGAGGAAGGCAATCGCCGCCAGGCAGGCGTCGATCGAGAGACGGCCTTCAGTTGTCCAGTACACGTCGTCGAGGTGAAGGAGCATCGCGAACTCGTCGAGAACGAGCGCGGCGCCCGCTCCGAAGACGGCAGCCAGAAACGCGACCCAGAACTCGCGAGGCTCGAACGCGAAGGCCAGGCCGCCTGCGACCAGGCTCAGCACGACGCCGGGTACGAGATGGTGAACGTGCACGTCGCCGACGATCGCACTCCCCCACCCTCGGACCCGCGCCATGCGGGTGTAGAAGCGCGTGCCCGCCAGCGTCAGGGTGAAGGACAGCAGCATCAGGAACGCCGGCTCCCGGCCGCTGTCGTAGATGTGCGCCCCGTATCCCGGCACGAAGCCAAAGAGATTCATCGGATCATCCCGAGACTCATCCTAAGCTCGGCGTTCTAAGCTGCGGCAATCGTGAGACCGAACCGCTCCATCCCGTCAGCGGTCGTCATCCCCGTCCTCATCTATCCAGACGTGCGGGCGGCAGTCTCGTGGTTAAGCGAGGCGTTCGGTTTTGTCGAACGGGTACGTATCGGCGAAGACCACCGCTCGCAGCTCAGCTTTGGCGACGGCGCAGTGATCATCGGCGACGTCCGCAACGAGCGCCGACCACCGCGAGCCGGTGAGGTGACGCACTCCGTGATGGTACGCGTGGACGACGTGGGCGCTCATTGCGAACGCGCCAGGGCGCACGGCGCTCGGATCCTCATGGAGCCGACGGACTTCGAATACGGCGAGCGGCAATACGCGGCAGAAGACCCGGCAGGCCACCACTGGACGTTCTCCGAAACGATCGACGACGTCGCTCCCGAGACCTGGGGCGGCACACTCGTTGTAGGCGACAGCTAGGCGGCGAGTAGCGACAAGACGCGGTCGCATGCTTGCTCGCAGAGCCGGCACACCTCCGCGCAGACGCGGCAATGTTCATGGTGGTCCGCATGACGCTCGCACTCCTCCCGGCAGATACGGGAGGCCAGGGAACACGTTTGGACGACAGACCGCGCGAGCTCCGGCTCGAACTCGGTCTGCCTGGTGAGGATCTGGCCCGTGGCGGTGCAAACATCACTGCAGTCAAGGCACAGGCGGATACAGCGGATCATGGTGCCGACGTCGTCCTCGCCGAGGTCTGCGTCCGCGCAAGCAGTGCAGCTTTGAGCGCAGTCGAAGCATGCGTCGATACACGCAATCAGGGCCCCCGCTTCGATCGCGGGTCCCCGCGGATGCGTCTCCAATATCTGCTCAGCGTGAGTCACGACTTTCTCCCTTCCTCCCGGGGGCCAACTCTCTCGCTCCGCCCCGGCCGGGTCAAGCCCGCGCAAGTTTCAAATCGCTCCCCAAAGCTTGTAGCGCGAGCGGGCTAACTATCGGCGCGGAGAGGCCCTGGCGGTCGTGCGACTTCATCCCGATTGGATGAGCGAGCTAGTCCTGATCAGGAGGACACTAATCGCCCTTCAACGACGGGAGATTGCTCATGGGCCGCAAATCGGCGGGAAAGGCCAGGCGAGACCGCAGCGCATTGTTTGCATTCGAGCCTCCGGGAACCGACAACTTCAACGACTCTCGGTTAACGCTCGAATGGCGGCGCCTCTTTTCCGAGCTGCTCGGGACGTTCTTCCTGGTGCTCGTCGGTGCGGGCGGCGCTGTCGTCATGGCGAAGAGCCACGGGCAGATCAGTCGGGCAACGGCCGTTGCCGCCCCTGGTCTGATGGTGATGGCGATCATCCTGTTCATGGGTGCGATCTCCGGCGCCCATCTCAATCCGGCGGTCACGCTCGCGTTCGCTGCTCGCCGAGATTTCCCGTGGCGGCGCGTACCCGGCTACATCATCGTCCAGCTGATCGCCGCGACGCTCGCCTGTTTGTTCTTGTGGGCGGTCCTCGGCAAGCTCGGCAACCTGGGCGCGACCGAGCCCGGTGCCGGCACCAGTGACTGGCGGGCGATGTTGATCGAGCTTGCGCTCACACTCGGGCTCGTGAGCACGATCCTGGGTACCGCTTCTAAGGCGCAGAACGTCGGCGCGCTGTCGGCCGTTGCTGTCGGCGGCTACATCATCCTTGCCGGTTTCTGGTCGAGTCCGATCAGCGGCGCTTCGATGAACCCGGCTCGTTCGTTCGGCCCTGACCTCGTGAACTGGGACTTCGCCAACTACTGGGTGTACATCGCGGGGCCGATCGCAGGCGGGATCATCGCAGTCGTAATCGCCTTCGTGCTTCGAGGCCCGGGCGGCGACGTCGGCGAACAGGCGGCCGCGCGGGGCGACCTCGACCCGCGTGTCCAGCGGGATCGGTGAGTTCCGAGGAGAAGAGATTCGCCCTAGGAGGGTTTGGCGCAAAAAAGTCTGTGCCTCCGGAACGCGCTGCTCGCCCCCTGGCGGTGTCCTCGGTCGCGCCCATATCTATGGATATGGACGCTCCCTGCGTCCTTGCCAGGGAACGACCAGCGCGCCCCGGCGACGAGCTTCTTCACGCCAAACCCTCCTAGTCGAGAAACTGACCATCCGGGCGATCACATCAACACCCGCCTAGGCGTTGCCATAGTATGACTTCGCAGTGGCAGCGACACCTTCGTCGGCCCGCCTGAGCAGAACCGAGCTCCTCGCCCGTGGCGGCAAGGGCGTCGCGCTCTTGCTCGCCGGGTCCACGCTCGGGGAGTTCGTACCAGAGGCCGCGGCCGCGGACAAGCTCCCGGACGGCGATCTCGCCTACGCCCGGCTGTTCGTGACCGTCGAGCTGCTCGCTCTCGATTTCTACCGACAAGCGATCGCCGCGAGGCACTTCGGAGCGCGGGCTTCCGAGGAGCTAAGGCGTGCCAGTGCTGACGAGCACCAACACTACGAGTCCGCCGCCGCGATCCTCGTCTCACAAGGTCAGGTCCCAGCGACCGCGGCGGATATCGACTTTTCCTACCCTTCGGGCTCGTTCGCGTCCAGAGGCTCGATCGCCAAGCTTGGAGTTCAGCTCGAGTCGACGGCGCTCGGTGGCTACCTCGGCGCCGTCGAGGGTTTTCAGACGGACGCCCTTAAGCAACGTGCTGCGAGGGCGGCCGCGAGCGAGTCTCAGCATCTCAGTGTTTTTGCGGCCGAGCTGGGCGGACGACGAATCGGAGCCGCCTTTCCGCGTCCGCTGACGATCGATCGAGTCTCCGGCGTCCTCGACAAGTTCACGAGCTGACGGAGGAGCGCGATTGCCTAGACAGTTCTACACGGCCGGCGAAGCTGCGAAGACGCTCGGCATCAGCCTGGACACACTCCGCCGATGGGACCGCGCCGGGAGGATCAAGACCAAACGCGACAGCGGCAATCGCCGGATCGTGCCCGCGGCCGAGATCGACCGCATGCGCGGCGAGTCCGGCGGTGCGCACCTGAGCGCTCGAAACCGCCTCCACGGAACAGTCACCGACTTGAAGGTGGACGGCCTGGTCGCCCAGGTCGAGCTCGTGATCGACGAGCCCGCCCGCCTGGTCGCAATCGTGACGGCCGACGCCATCGAGGAGTTGGGGCTCCGCACTGGAATGCCCGCCACCGCCGTCGTCAAAGCCACATCCGTGATGGTTCAGCACTCGTGAAAGGGGCCTGCATGAAGCTTGGCACACTCGCCGCGGCGATCGGCCTGACAACGCTTGCCGTCGGTAGCGCCGCAGCGCAGCCCGACGGCTCGCGCTCTTCGAAGGCCACGCTCACCGTGTATGCGGCTGCGTCGCTGACGGACGCGTTCCCGAAGATCGCTCCATCGGCGCGGTACTCCTTTGGTGGCTCCAACGCCCTCGCGGCGCAGATTCGCCAGGGAGCGCCGGCTGACGTCTTCGCTTCGGCGAACATGACCATTCCGCAGCAGCTGTATCAAGACAAGCTCTGCTCGAAGCCTGTTGTCTTCACGCGGAACAGGCTCGTTGTGATCGTCCCCCGCGCCAACCCGGCGAGCATCCACAGCGTCTACGACCTGAGGAAGAGTGGCGTGAAGCTCGTAATCGCCGGACCCGGTGTGCCGGTGGGTAGCTACACCCTCCAGGTGCTCAAGAACATGAACCTGACAAGCGTGCTCGCGAACGTCGTCAGCCGCGAGACCGACGTGCGCGAGGTGCTCGCGAAGGTGGCACTGGGTGAGGCCGACGCCGGATTCGTCTACTCGACCGATGCGAAGACGGTTCCAGGCAAGGTCCAAGTGTTGAAGATCCCTGCCTGGGCGCAGCCCAAGGTTCAGTACGGGATCTGCGTGGTTTCTAGCAGTGGGCAAAAAGTCGCTGCGAGCGCGTTCATCAAGAGGGTCCTCGGCAACGCCGGCCAGAAGGTCTTGCTGAAGTACGGCTTCCTGCCACGGGTGAAGCCCAAGCTGAGGCGGTAGCCCGTGAGCGCCTGGGGCCGGGCTCGGCGAGTGCTGCTCGCGGCATTCTTCTTTAGCGCCGCCACGATCGGGCTCACCTTCCTTGCGCTCCCGATGCTGGCGATCTTCGTCCGCGTCCCGCCGGGGAGGCTCATCCGCCAGCTCTCGAATCCGGTCGTGACCGACGCACTGGTGGTCAGCCTCAAGACGACGCTGATCGCGCAGGTGCTGATCCTGATCCTCGGCACGCCGCTCGCCTACCTGCTCGCAAACCGGCGGTTTCGGGGCCACTCCCTCGTCGTGACGCTGGTCGAGCTGCCTCTCGTGCTCCCGCCGGCGGTTGCAGGGCTCGGACTTCTGGCCGCATTCGGTCGGCTCGGCCTGCTCGGCTCGACGCTGAAGGGGTTCGGGATCTCGATCCCGTTCACCCAGACCGCAGTCACGCTGGCGGTCGCGTTCGTCGCGAGCCCGCTCTACATCCGGACGGCCATCGCCGCCTTTCAGGCCGTCGATCCGGACGTGGTTGCCGCTTCACGGACTCTCGGCGCGGACTCGACACGCACTTTCTTCCGCATCGTCCTTCCACTCGCGCGGAGCGGCTTGGCCGCAGGCGAGGCGCTCGCTTTCGCTCGCGGGCTCGGGGAGTTCGGTGCGACGATCATGTTTGCCGGGAGCCTCCAGGGGGTGACCCAGACGCTCCCGCTCGCGATCTATGCAGCCTTCGACGTCAACTTTGACGTCGCGCTCGCGATGGGAGCGCTGCTGGTGGCGATCAGTGCCGTCCTCCTGCTCTCGTTGCGGTTGATCCTCTCGTGGCAACCCTCTCGGCAGACTTCTCGCTCGCTCTTCGCTCCTTTGAGCTGAGGCTGGCCCTCGAGGTCGAGCGAACCGTCGCGCTCGTCGGCCCCTCGGGCGCCGGCAAGAGCTCGATCCTGCGCGTCATCGCCGGCCTGATCCGGCCCGGCACCGGGCGAGTGGCGCTCGAGGAAGACGTCTGGCTCGACGTGGCGCGACGGATCGACCGCAAGCCCGACGAGCGCCGCGTGGGCCTTGTGTTCCAGGAGTACGCCCTTTTCCCGCACCTCACGGTGCAGGCGAACGTGGCCTACGGAGGGAAGGATCGCGTCGACGAGCTGCTCGAACGTTTTCGCGTCACGCACCTGGCCAAGGCTC
>JALYLK010000107.1 GCA_030774275.1 Actinomycetota bacterium | reverse complement strand
TCGCTTTCGACGCCGGAGTTTGCTGCCGCGCCGACGAGGAACGCCTTGACGTTGTTGTACCGGGCCATGCCGATCGGCCCGAGGCGCTTGATCTCATTGAGTGTCACGTCCGGAATCCCGCTGTGGGTGACGTACAGGACCGGGGCGTCGTCGGGGAAGTGGATCAGCGGCGTCGCCGTGATTGCCGTCAGGGGGTCGTCCGGCGTCAGCAGCGTCACTCCCCGTGGCCGATCCGGGACGCTGTTCGGCGCGTTCGCCGGAAGCACTGCCGGCCAGATGTGCTGCGTCACCGACACCGCCTCCTCATACGGGTCCGCTCCATAGAGGCGTGTCGTGGTCTTCGTCGCGATCTGCGGCGAGAGTGTCGGCTCGCCCGGAGGCGAGGGCACGCTCACTACGCCTCCACTGGAGGCGCCGGAGGCGGTGAGGACACCGCCAACACCGAGCGCGAGCCACACGAGGGCCGCCGCGACGATCGCGACGGAGCCAACGAGTACGCGAGACTTGTTGACCATTGCTCAGCTCCTTTCCCTGGACTGCATTGACCTCGCCAGGGTCGCCGTGCATCGCTCGGGTGTCTCCAGGGCCAGCATCAATCTGCGGTTCGGGCGAGCCCGAGAGCGAACCGCGGGCGAGCCCGACCCGCGAACTTCGGGCTAGCCCTACGACGCGGCTGACGGCGAGTGTGGGGCTAGAAAGGAAGCGAGGTCTGCGCGGGAGTGGCCGCTAGCCGATAATCGGGGGCGTGAGTACGAGGCGGGGGCGAGTGACGCTGGCGGACGACGATGTCCTCCTGCGCGAAGGCCTGGCGAGCCTGCTCGAGAGCAAAGGGTTCGACGTCGTCGGCCAGTCCGGCGACGCCACCGAGTTGATCGCGCTCGTGCGAGAGCAGCGGCCCGACCTCGCGATCGTGGACATCCGGATGCCGCCGAGCCACACAACCGAAGGCCTCGATGCGGCTCGGGTGATCCGCGACGAAGTTCCCGAGACCGCGATCGTCGTCCTCTCCGCGCACGTAGAGGTAGAGCATGCGATGAACCTTCTCGGCGGCGGGGACCGGACCGGCTACCTGCTGAAGCGCCGTGTGAGGGACGTCGACGACTTTGTCGAGACGCTCAACAGAATCGTCAAAGGCGCGTCCGTCATCGACCCGGCCCTGGTGGAGGAGCTTGTCGCCGCCCGGCACGTCAACGACCCGCTCGAGGACCTCTCGCCGCGGGAAGCCGAAGTGCTCGCGCTGATGGCCGAAGGCCGCTCGAACGCCGCAATCGCGCGCGCTCTTTGGATCACCGAGGGTACGGTCGAGAAGCACATTCACGGCATCATGATGAAGCTGCGCCTACCCGAGACGGAGGACGATCACCGTCGCGTCCTCGCCGTGGTCGCCTACCTCGACGCGCGTTAGCCGGTTCGATTGCAGCTAGCAGGAAGGCCCAAAGTTCAGCTAGCCATGCGCGAAGATCGCTGCTGGCTTCGATGCCCGCGAGGCTGATCCTCGCGATCCTTCCACGAGCCGAACAAAGCTCGATTCGGGGAGGGAGAGGACGATGGAGCCATTCTTGATTTCAGATACCGAGCTCGTCGAGGACACAGCCGACGAGGAGCTACTGATCCACGCCTGGCGTGTCGAGCAGCTGCAACGTCTAGGTCTGCGGCACATCCTCGCCGAGGCATTCGCGGACCTCGTCGACTGGCATGAGATCGCCGAGCTCATCGCCGGCGGTTGTACCCCGGAGCTCGCGCTCGAGATTGCGCGGTGATGTCCACCGCGCTAACACCGTGAAGAACGTTCGGAGACTTCCGCGGAGGGTTGTCGTTCTGGTCTTGGTCGGACTCGTCGTCGCGTCCGCGGCGGCGGTAATCGCTCTCGCGCGTGGGGGCGGCGCGACGCCGATCACGTCGACACTCGGCAGCGGAGTTGTCGTCATCGACACGAATCTCGCCTACCAAGGCGCTGCGGCAGCCGGGACGGGGATGGTGCTGACATCGTCGGGCGAGGTGCTGACGAACAACCACGTCATCAGCGGCGCGACCACGATCAGAGTCGTTGTCCCGAAGACGAGCCACAGCTACAAGGCCCGAGTCCTCGGTTACGACCGCACCGCCGACGTTGCCCTCCTTCAGCTGCAGGGTGCTTCCAGTCTGAAGACCGTTTCGATCAGTTCGGCAAAACTCTCCGTCGGTACGACGGTGACGGCCCGCGGCAACGCGGGCGGTGACGGAAGCATCACCTCGGCGGCCGGCACGGTGACCGGTCTTGACAAGTCGATCACGGCGTCTGACGACTCGGGTGGCTCCGAGCATCTGAGGGGACTGATCGAAACCGACGCCGGCGTCCAGCCGGGCGACTCGGGCGGCCCGCTCGCCAACAGCCAGGGCCAGGTCGTCGGTATGGATACGGCGGCGTCGTCGCGATTCGTGGTGCAAGACAGCTCCACAACAGACGCGTTCGCCATCCCGATCGCGAAGGCGCTGACGATCGCCAACGCGATTTCTTCGGGTCGAGCGTCCACGACGGTGCATATCGGTGCGACGGCCTTTCTCGGCATCGAGGCCGGCTCTGTGGACACTCCGGGTTTCGGTTACAGGGGCCAGGTCGCGTCCGGGTCTGGTGCGCTGATCGCAGGCGTCGTAGGCGGCGGACCCGCCGCCTCCGCGGGGCTTTCCGCCGGCGATGTGATCACGGCAATCGACGGCCAAATCGTCTCGTCGCCGACTTCGATCTCGGCTCTCGTGCTCGAGAAAAAGCCTGGTGCGAAGATCAAGGTCGCGTATGTCGATCAGTCCGGCGCGAGTCACACGGCGAGCGTCACGCTCGGCAGCGGCCCGGCTCAGTGATTCGTAGTGGAGCCCGGCGAAACCGGCTGAAGCGCTGATGTCACCATCTGGGAGTTAGACGGCTCCTCATCTGAGCCGACCGGGAGGCTCACGCGAAGCCGGGTTCCTTCGCCGGGCGGACTCGCGACTGAGATCGTCCCCCCTTGCGCCTCTACACGGTCTTTGAGCCCGATCAGCCCGGAACCCCTGGCGGGGTCGGCGCCTCCCCGGCCGTCGTCCCAGATTGAGAGGTGAACATTGCCTTCGACCGCTTCGACCTCGACTTTGGCGAACGAAGCGTTGGCGTGCTTCACAGCATTCGCGAGACCTTCGGAGACGACGTAGTACGCCGCCACCTCGAGCCTTTCGGGCAACCGTGCTTCGACGCGGACGTCAAGCTCGACGGGAACGGCCGAACGGCGCGCAAGCGCCTTCAATGCAGGCTTCAGGCCTGCCTCCGACAAGATCGCCGGGTGGAGGCCATGGGAGATCTTTCGCAGGTCGTCCAGGACGTCGTCCAGGTCTTCTCCGATACGAGACAATTCGAGCCCAACGTCGCCGCGCTCGGGCGAAAGAGCTGCCTCCGCGGCCCGCAGCTCGAGCGCGAGCGAGACGAGCCGCTGCTGCGCCCCGTCATGCAGGTTGCGCTCGAGTCGCCGCCGTGTCTCGTCGGCCGTCGCCACCACGCGTGCGCGAGAAGCGGCGAGCTCGGTCCGAGCCTCGGCGTTCGCGATGGCGGTGGCGACGAGTTCCGCAAAGTCGGTGATTCGCGTCTCCGTATCTGCGGGAAGCGGCTCTGACTGTTTCGACGAGACCGCCATTCCGCCCCACATGCGACCCTCGACCACGATCGCGGTGCCGACCGTCGAGGTAATCCCGAGTTCGCGCGCGATGGCCGAAGTGGAGTCGGACGCCTGCTCGAGATTGACCCTCCGCGCGGGCCCGCCGGACTCCATAACCATGCCGCCGACACTCGAGTCCTCGAAGGGTATCCGTGTTCCGACACGGACGAAATCGCTCTCCTCTGCACTCCAAGCGGCTAACACCATCACCGTGTTGCCGGGCTCGAGGCGGGCCAGAGTCGCGATGTCGGCGCCAACGAGCTGCCCAACCTCCTCGGTGACCGCGGAGAAGACCTCCGCCGGAGACGCCTCTCGCGCAACGAGCGTCGCCACGCGCCGCAGTGCTGCTTGCTGTTGCGCAAGTCGTCCCACTTCTGCCCGCGCCTGAGCATTCGCGACGGCCGTGGCCACGAGCTCTGTGAAGCCCGTGAGACGCGATTCGGTATCCGGCGGGAGCGGCTGGGTTTGCTTTGAGTGGACGAACAGAACGCCCCACAACCGCCCCTCGACGAGGATCGGGCTGGCCACCGAGGCGCGGATGCCGAGCTCGTCTCGAACGAACGTGGCGATGCGCCCGAAAACGCCGTCGTAGCTGTCTATCCGGACGGGTCGGCCCGTCTTCGCGACCGTCGATGCCAGATCGCCGCCTTCGAGCGGCCACGGACCGGGAACCAGTGGGTGTGCGCCACCGTGCTCGCCTGCGGTGGCCCAGGTAGCCACGACAGTCACCGTGTCATCGCTGTCGTAACGGCCCATCCCGGCAAGCTCAGTGCCGAGCAGTCGACCGACCTCTTCGGTGACTGCCGCGAACACTTCCTCCGGCGGCACCGCGCGCGCCACCAGGCTTGCGACACGCCGCAATGCCGCCTGCTCTTCGGCCAGCCAGGCCTGACCGGCGCGGCTCTCGGCGTTCGCGATCGCCGTCGCCACAAGTTCGGTGAAAGAAGCGAGGCGTCCCTCCGTGTCCGTCGGCAGCGCCTCTTCCGCGGAGGATGCAGCGGTCATCACGCCCCACAGATGACCCTCGACGATGATGGGCGTCCCAACCGCTGACCGATAGCCCGCCTCGCGGGCGGTGTCACCGACTGGGCCAGAGGCATCAGCAAAGTCGTCGATCCGCGCCGGACGGCCCGTCTCCAACACGAGGGTCGTCGCGTTTTTTCCCTCGGGGAGCCACCGTCCGCCTACTGGAAAAGCGGCCGCTCCCGCGCTCCAGGCAGCGACGGTCGTGAACATACCGTCGGGGTCGTAGCGGCCCATAGCGGCGAACTCGACGGGAAGCAGCTGCGCGACTTGCTCGACCACCGCCGCGAACAGCTCGTCGGGGGGCGTCCCGCGCGCCACCAGTGTCGCGACTCGTCGCAGCGCCGCCTGTTCGTCAGCGAGCGGGCCTCGAGCCCGTTCCGATATGTCGGCGCGATGCCCGCCGTGTGACTCTCCCAACTTCCCGCGACGCCTCCGCCACCACGCGGTCACGCCACGAGAGTACTCCAGCTACCGCGCGCCGGTGAGGATCTCCGACAGTTCGAGCCCGAGGTCCCGAACGAACACCTCCGGGTCGGTATAGCTCGGGCTTGGGCGGCTCCCGCGGCCGGTTCGGAGGACCGGATGAGTCCGCGTCGCGTCGCTAACGATTTCCTCCGGAAGCTCGCCGGCGTCGTACGGACAGATGACCCAGGTAGGCGTCGATGCCCAGGCGACGTTGAGGGCAGACTCGTAGCGCTTCCATTCGGCGACCGCACGTTCTGAGGTGATCGGCCACACGGGCTCGCCGATGATTCTCACGCGCCCGGCACCCCCCTCCAGACGCCTGCGGACGTCGCCGTCGTACGCCTCGATGGTCTCCAGCGGACTCCGGTACCAGGCGGCCGAGTCGACGAGATCGACCTTGCCGGCATCTGAGTCGAGGGCCTCTCGAAGGACCCTGAGATTCGCCTTCTTTGTCACGACCAGGAGCGGCTCTTCGCTTTCGAGTCCCTCGCGTATGAACGGGACCGTTGCCGCCAGGAACTCTTCCACAGTCGAGTAGACGAGAGCCTCGTGCACGCACTTGGCGCCGTCGAGGAGGTGACGGACCGCATGCGCCGAGAGGTGTGCCTTGGAGAGATAGCCGAGGGCAGGGGATGTCTCGATCAGCTCCGCGAACTCATCCTCGGAACGCGTTGAGACGAGAATCACAGGAAGCGGCACGGGCGCGTCGGCGATCCGCTGCGCGAGCTCAAACCCGCTTTCGCCTCCCAGGTCGATATCGACGAGCGCCACGTCCGGCCGGAGCTCCTGAGCTCTCTCGAGAGCCTCGGCGCCGGTCGAGGCGACGCCGACGATCGTGATTCCCTCCCGCTCCAACAGTTCTCGGGCAGCCTCGAGAAAGCGCGCACTGTCGTCCACGATCAGGCACCGCAAGGCCATACCCTGAGGATGCCAGAAAGGCTCTTGTATGGCATGGCGGCTAGCAGGAAAATCCTGACCAGGCGCCCTTACAGAATCACCGAACAGTCGCCCGCCCGGATGAGGATTCGGGCTGGCCCCACGTGGTGGGTGATCGTGCCGGAGCGCACTGCGACCGAATCTCCAACTTAGTGAGCACAATGATCAAGATGAAAGAGCGTGCTGCAACGCGCATCCGTGCGCACGCCGCTGGCCGGTGGTGGAGCCTTGCCGCTGCCGGGTTGTCCGTGCTCGCGATCGCGTTGTTCGTGGCGGTGCCCGGCCTGCTCCGCGGGCCGTTCACGCGCGCCGTCTCGACTCTGTCCGGCGCGCACCCGCTCTGGTTGTGGGCGGCGGGTGCCTCGTTCGGGCTCGCGCTGGTCTGCTCGGCTTGTGCGTGGCGCTCTGCGCTTGGCCTCTGCGGGGGCAGAATCGGCCGGCTCGACGCGGGCGCGCGCTACGGCGTTGGATCGCTCGTCAACTCGTTCCTACCCGGGCACGTCGGCGAGGCGGTTCGCGTTGGGCTGTTCTCTCGTGGCCTGGCCTGTAACGACCGGCTGTGGGTGGCGAGCGGGATCCCGTCGGCGATCGGCGCGGTCCGCGCACTCTTGCTCGCCGTCCTCATCCTCGCCGCAGCCGGCAGCGGAGTGCTTCCGGCGTGGACGGCGCTCGTGCCCGCCGCAGTAGGGTGCGCTGCGGTCGCCGTCTGTGCGTGGACAGCGAGACGGAAGCCGGGCGCTCACCGTCTTTCGCGTGTGCTCGACGTCTTCCGCGCCGCCGGCCGGACGCCGTCCGCCGCTCTGCCCGTCCTGGGGTGGCTCGTCTGCTCGGTCGGCGCGCGCGTTTTCGCCGTCGCAGCGGTCGCCGCCGCCCTCGGCGTGCGAGCGCCGCTCGCCGCCGCCCTGGTCATCGTTCCGGCGCTTGCGGTCACGGCCTTCGCCTCGGTGACTCCGGCCGGGATCGGCGTGACGAGTGGAGCGGTTGCGCTTGTCCTGCGCGCGCGAGGGGTCGACGTAACGACGGCGGTGGCCGCCGGTCTCGCCCTCAACGCCGTTGAGGCGGCAGCGGGCTTGACCCTCGGTATCGCGAGTGGGTTTCTGCTCGCCTTCCCTTCGTCCGGCGGCCGCCGGTGGATACTCGTCTCGGCGACCGCCTGCGCGTGCTTGGGGGCAGTCGTTCTCGGCGCCGGCGGTGTCGCGTACCTCAGCTGAACCTCGGCTACGATGCCAACGCCGGCCGCGTGATCGCGTCGCGCCGAGGCCGACCCTCATGGATACAGTGATCGTGTGTTTTGTCGAGCGAGGA
>JALYLK010000106.1 GCA_030774275.1 Actinomycetota bacterium | reverse complement strand
GTCCGCTCGAACGGGCGTCCGGTTTAGGTTCCCTGCACACCGCGCACACCCGCGCAAAAGCCGGTCTGGAAGCGGGTTAACGCTGGTTCGGACAGGAGCCGCGCCTCCATACGCGAAGGACTCCCCTCGCATCGCTACCGTTGCACTTCTCCCGAGGACGAGCCACGCTCTGCCTATCGACGCCTGACCCGTCGTGACCGCTCAAGCCGAAACGACCGCCGCCAAGACGGTCCTCATTTGCGAGGACGATTCGAACCTGCGCACGCTCGTCCGGCTCGCGCTCGGCGAGGGCTACCGCTTTTTCGAAGCGCCCGACGGCCCGACCGCCGTCGAGCTCACGCGCAAGATACGGCCGGACTTGATCGTGCTCGACCTGATGCTGCCAGGCCGCAGCGGTTTCGAAATCCTCTCCGATCTGCGTGAGGGCGACAACGCCGAGACGCCGGTGATCGTGATCAGTGCCTGGTCGGAATCGGACGAAGCAGCCTACGAGGCGGGCGCGAATCGCTTTGTCGCCAAGCCATTCGACCCCGACGAACTGCGCGACGCCGCGGTCGAGCTACTGGGAGACGATGACCACCGCCACTAAGCGGCGCTCCGTCTCGCTGTCCTTGCGAATGGTGGCGGGCAGTGCCGTGCTCGCCCTCCTCGTGGCGGCAGCTTTCGGCGTCCTCGTCTACGCCGTCACGACTCTCGACGATGCGACCAAGCGTGAGCGCCATGCGAAGGCGGTCACCGCGCAGACGCTTCAGCTCGAGAAGCTCGTGCTCGACCTCGACACCGGTCTTCGCGGGTTCGTTCTCACCGGCAGGAACGACTTGTTGAGGCCGTGGACGAGCGCTCGCGACGCGCTCCCGAGTAGACGCCGCGCCTTCCTGCAACTCGCTTCGACGACCCCCGAGGAGCGTCTAAGGGCCGAGGGTCTCGTCAACTCGGTCGACCAGTACTACTCCGGCTATGCGAAGCCGGTAGTCGAGATCGCCAAGACGACACCTGCCGCCTCGCGGACGGACATCGTCAGACAGGAAGGCGCGCTAGAGCTCGCACAGGTTCGTAAACACTTCGCGGACTTCCTCGGCACCGAGAACGCGCTCTCGGCCGCCCGCACGTCAACGGCCCAGCGCCGCTCCGACGAGGCCATCGCGGCCGCGGTCACGGGCCTGATCCTTTCAGCCTTGCTGATCACCGGCTTCGGTCTCTATCTCGCCCGCTCGATTGCCCGGCCGGTCAAGGAGGTGGCGGAGGGCGCGGCGCGTCTCGCGGGCGGTGACCTCACAACGCGACTCGAGCCGCACGGCATCGGTGAGGTCGAGGAGCTGACGAACGCCTTCAACCGGATGGCCGAACGGCTCGAAGCCAGCCGGCGCGAGCTGGAGGAACAGAACGAACGGCTTCGGGAGAGCGAGCAAGCGAAGTCCGAGCTCGTCAGCGTCGTCGCCCACGAGCTGAGGACGCCGCTCGCCAGCGTGCTCGGCTTCACGTCGGTGCTCCTCCAGCGGGACGTGGCCGAGGAGCAGCGGCGCGAGTACCTCGAGATCATCGAAGCGCAGGGGCGCCGGCTGTCCGCGCTGGTCAGCGACTTCCTCGACGTTCAGCGGCTCGAGGAGGGACAGTTGTCGATTGCCAGCGAGCTGGTGGACGTCAGTCGCGTCGTCCGCGAGCAGAGCGAGCTTTTCGCCGGCCAGAGCCCGAAGCACCTGCTCGACGTCTCGCTTCCGCCGACGCCGCTCCCCGTACGAGGCGATTCGAATCGCCTTGCGCAGGTGGTTGCGAACCTGTTGTCGAACGCGATCAAGTACTCGCCGAGCGGCGGAGTCGTCCGAGTCGCCGGCAAGCGGAACGGAACGGTCGTCCGTGTTACCGTCCAGGACGAAGGCGTCGGGATCCCGGCAGAGGTTCAGCGCGAGATCTTCGGCAAGTTCGCCCGCGGCCACGCCGCCGAGGAGGGGATCGAGGGGACGGGTCTCGGCCTTGCGATCTCACGCTCACTCGTCGAAGCGCACGGCGGCCAAATCAGCTTCGAAAGCACGAAAGGCAGAGGCTCGACTTTCTGGTTCGAGCTCCCCACCGCATCACCCGTATGAGAAGCCAGGAAAGGAAGGAGACAACATGCCCAGTACCTCACGCCTCCTCGCCGTCGCAGTAGCACTCGCGGCCCTCGGGGCGTATGGCACCTTGAAGTCGAGCGCCGACGCGGGCACCGGCCCGGCGGCGATCCGAATTACCGACCGTCAGTACAGCTACACGCGCGTCGATGTCGGCGTCCCCGGACGTAGCCCGGGCGACCAGGAGATCATCTACGACCGGCTGTACAACAGGAAGATCACTTCGAAGTCGATCGGCTCGGCGCGGTTCCTCTGTACGTTCACGACCGGAATCACGAGGATGTGCACGGCTTCCGTCAACCTCCCGAAGGGAGAGCTGATCGCGACCGGCACCGTTCGCTTTCGCCAGTTCTACGACCTCGCCGTCGTCGGCGGCACCGGCCTCTACGACAACGCGCGCGGCACGCTGACGATCATCCGCACCACACAGCCCCCGAGGCCGATCAGGGAGTTGCTCTACTTCCGGCTCACCGGCTGACAAGGCAACCGGACCGGTGCAACGGCGAGGCGGTCGCCGTCGTCTAGCTCCCCAGGTTTCCGAGCTTGTAGCCCTTCTTCTTCATGTCGTCGGTCGCCTTGCGGGCGTCGACGAGCGCGTGCGATTGCTGCAGCCCGTTGATTGCCTGCTGGACGAGCTTGGCGTCGTTCTTCGCCGCGGCTTTGCGCAGGAGCTCCAGCTCTCCGGCGAGCTCGCTGAGACCCTTTGCGAGCGCGGTGTTGTCCGCCTGGACGTCCTTGGGCGGCTTGACGCTGTTCAGATCGGCTGAGGCTTCGCGGAGCTTCTCCTCGCCGACCTTGAGCTCGCCGGCAAGCTCGTTCAGGGTGCGTGGGGGTTTCCGGAGCGGCGTGAAAGCCTTCGTGATCGCCTGGCTGTCCTTCTGAAGATGTTGCTCGTACTGGGCCTT
>JALYLK010000105.1 GCA_030774275.1 Actinomycetota bacterium | reverse complement strand
TGCTTGCCCCGCTTCTTGCCTTTGCCAAAAGGCTCTGGGGTCTGCTTCTCGTCCCGCTTGCGCCGATATTCCTGCAACTTTTGCGTGGCCATGGCTCAGGCCCGTCCGCAGCGCCGTTTATAGGGCGAAAGTGCGTAAAACGTCACTTGCGAGGCTTATTAATAGGCTGAAACACGCTTGCTGACTCGTTCCTCGGCCTGTGTCCAAACCGGGGATAACTCTGTGGATTCTGTGGATTTACGGGGATTTCACAATTTCGAACGTCCCCAGTGAGCGGAAGCGAGCGCGGCGGCGGCGGCGGAGCTCGTCACCCGAAAAGCCGCCCAGCTCGTCCAGCGCCTCGCCGATCGAGTCCTTCAACAGCACCGCCGCGGCGTCGGGATCGGTATGCGCTCCCTCGGCCGGCTCGGGGACGATCGCGTCGATGACGCCGAGCTCGAGGCAGTGGACGGCGTCGGGCTTGAACGCGGCCGCGGCCTTCTGGGCCTCGCCGGCGTCGCGCCAGAGGATGGCGGCGCAGCCTTCGGGCGAGATCACGGAGTAGATCGCGTTTGCCTGCATCAGGACGCGGTCGGCGACCGCAATCGCGATTGCTCCTCCAGAGCCACCCTCGCCGATGATGCAGGAGACGATCGGCGATCTCAGGCGGGCCATCACGGCCTGCGAGCGGGCGATCATCCCGCCCTGTCCGTGCTGCTCGGCGGCCACGCCCGGGTAGGCGCCCGGCGTATCGACGAGCGTGATCAGCGGGAAGCCGTGCCGGTCGGCCAACTCCATCACGCGCATCGCCTTCCGGTAGCCCTCTGGATAGGCCATCCCGAAGTTGCGCTTCGTCCGTTCTTTGATGTCGCGTCCCTTCTGATGGCCGATCAACGCCACTGTCCGGCCTTCGAAGCTGCCGAGGCCGGTGACGAGCGCCGCGTCGTCGGCCCGGCCGCGGTCGCCGTGCAGCTCGACGAAGTCCTCCAGCATCCGCTCGACGTAGTCGAGTGTGTACGGCCGGTCGGTGTGGCGGGCGAGCTCGACCGACCGCCAGATCTGTTCGTCGCTCGGCTCGGCGACGATCCGGTCGAGCTGCCGCTGCAGGCGCTCGAGCTCACCGGAGAGCTTGGCGCCGCGCAGGAGCGGCAGGCTGCGGAGCCTGCTCAGCCGCTCGCGCAGTTGAACCTCGGCCTCACCCGGCATTGCCGAAGAGGCGCAAGAGACGCGCGACGTATTCCTTGAGCTCGGGGCGCGGGACGATCGCGTCGAGGTGCCCGAAGCGGTAGTTCGATTCGGCGAGCCCGAAGTCTTCCGGAAGCCTCTCTCTGGTCGTCTGCTGGACCACTCGCGGCCCAGTGAATGAAAGGAGCGCTCCAGGCTCGGCCACGATCACGTCGCCGAGGCTCGCGAAGCTCGCGAGCACGCCGGCCGTGGTCGGGTGGGCCATGACGCTGATCATCGCGCCGCCCGCGTCGTGCAGCTCCTCGACCGCGCAGACGGTTTTCGGGAGCTGCATCAGCGAGAGGATTCCCTCCTGCATGCGGGCACCGCCGGAGGCGGTGACGGAGACCAGCGGCACCTGCCGCTCGGCCGCGCTCTCGCAGGCGCGCGCGAACTTCTCCCCGACGACTCGGCCCATCGACCCGCCCATGAACGCGAAGTCCATGACTGCGAGTTCGAGCGGCTCGTTGTCGAGAGTCGCCTGCCCGATCACCATCGCCTCGCCGAGGCCGGTCGCCATCTCCGCTTCGGCGAGCCGCTCCGTGTACGGGCGGAGGTCGAAGAAGCCGAGCGGGTCGTCGGAGCGCAGGTCGGCGGCTTCCTCGATGAAGCTTCCCTTGTCGGAAAGGTGTCCGATTCGCGCTCGGGCCCGCATCGGGAAGTGGTGGCCGCACTGCGGGCACACGTTGAGGTGCTCCGCCAGCTCATCGTCGCGGTAGTGCGAGCCGCAGCTGGGACAGGTGTTGGGGTGCGGCTTACCGTCGGCGTTCGTTTCCGGCGGCGCGTGTTTGTGCTCGATTGAGACGTCTATACGGGCCGCCATAAGCGCTTGAGTTTAGACCTGCGACCTTGGGCTGCGGTTACAGGCCCGGAAGCCGCTTCTCGTAGACAACCGCTTCGAACGCGACGTCCATGCCTGCACGCTCGTAGAGGCGGGTTGCGCCGGTCGGATTCTCGGCGTCGACACCAAGACCGACCTTGCGCTCGCCGCGGCGCCAGAACTCGTTGAAGGCGTGGTGGATCAGCGCGAGGCCGAGGCCTCGGCGGCGCCAGGGTTTCCGGACGCCGACGCTGGCGATCCAGCCCATTTCGTAGCGGCGCGCGTCGCAGATCAGCGTCGCGGCTATGTCGGCTCCGTCCCACACGCCGAGCCAGAGATCGGCCGTCGCGGCGGGATCGTCGAGCCGGCGGCGGCGCCAGTGGTCGAACGGCTCCGGCTGGTGGCCCCACTCTTCGGCGAAGGCGTCCTCGCTCGCGGCCTGGAACGCTTTGGCGTGTTCGCGGTCGAACGGTCGCGGTGTGAGTCCGTCCGGCCATTGCGGTTCCGGCGGCGGTTCGGTGAGCTCGATCGCCATGCGGAAGAAGTGCCTGACGGAGTGGTAGCCGCTCTGTTCGAGGAGAGCGACGGCCGCTCGGTTCGTGGCGAGGATGCCGTTCGTGAGGCGGCCGCCCGGGGCGAGCTCATGGGCGCGTTGCTCGATCAGGCCGAGCAGTGCAGCGCCGAGGCCGCGGCCGGTGTGCTCCGGCGCGACGAAGCCTTCCGAGGCGACGTGGTCGTCGCCTCGCTTCAGCAGCTCGGCGTAGGCGGCCACTTTGTCCTCGGCCTCGGTTTCGAGCAGCCAGACGTCGTTGTGGACGTCGAGCTCCCGCCACTCGCGCGCGATGTCGTCGGGGCTCGCCTGGTCGGCGCCCTCGTCGGCGGCGGTCATCAAAGCGGCAACCGCTTCGGCGTCGGGACGGGTCGGACGGCGGGCCGAGTAGCCGGCAGGCAGCGTCACGCCGGCACCAGCTCGTCCAGGGTGTCTGGGAGCTGCGAGAGGTCGGGGAGCTCGGGGGTCCAATCGCTCCACGCGCCGAGCTTAGTCACACCGCAGCGCCCCTTCCGAAATCGGGTCAGACCGCGCAGGGCGCCTCTCGGGCGCCCTGCGCGTTGAACTATGAACGCGGCCTAGCTATGCGCCGCGTCGACGAGGTCGGGGAGCAGCGCCGCTGCATTCGGCGTGCCAAGACCCGTAACGGGATCCCACCCCTGCGTTGCCGGATAACCCGGTACGTCCGTGGTTGGATCCTGGTTGTCATTCTCGACGCCGGCGATCGCCGTGTGCGCAATATCGAAGAAGTCGGCCGCATACATGGCCGAATTCGACGCGACCTGGTAGAGGGCCGGATTGATCAGCCCGAGCCCAGTCTCGCCGTACTTCTCCTTGTTGATCTGGTCCGCGATCGCGATCAGACCTGCCCACTGCGGGCAGCTGAGCGACGTCCCGCCGATGTCGTACCAGCCTGTGTTGTTGATGTTGCTCCCGTTGCCGTCCGGCGGCAACGAGAGGTAGACGAGCGCTCCGGTAGCGGAACTCGCCTGGAAGGCGATGTCCGGAACACCACGGCTCGACGCCGGAATCGCCGTGCTCCCGGCGGGCAGCGTGCCGCCCTGGTAGTCCGGCCTCGAAAAGACGTGGCTGAAGCCGCCGCCCGAGAACGTCCAGGCGACCTCGGCGGCCCCCGCTGCGTTGAACGTCGAGCTACCGCACTTCGCACCTTTGCCGGCGACGATGTACGTCGTCCGAGCCTGGTTAGTGGTCGCGGTTGGGTCGGTGCACAGGTACGTGCCCCCGACGCCAGTAACCAGCGGATCCGAAGCCGGCCATTCGACTGTTGGGAATGGGATCAGGCTTCCGCCTTGGCCAACGGGCGACTTGCGAGCATTGGCGCTACCCCCGTCGCCTGAGGAGCCGAGCACGGTGACGCCATTCGCCGCCGCGTTCTTGAAGGCGTACCGCAAGTTCAGAAGCGACTGCGGCGTTCCAAACGCGTCCTCAGCAGAAGCGAAGCTCTGTGAGATCACGTTGGCGAGGTGGTTGTTCACCACGTAATTCTCGGCCTTCATCATGTTCGGGAAGCCCTGCACGCCGAGCGTCTCGGCGTTGTTCGAGTGAACGAGCAAGATGTTCGCGTCTGGGGCGATTGCGTGCGACGTCTCGACGTCGAGCGCAACCTCGAGCGCCCATGCGCTCTTGTCCTCTTGGTGAGTCCCGTTCCCAGGCTGAGCCTTCGTCGCCGGCGAGCCGTTGATTGCAAGCTGGCTGAACTTCGGCATGTCGGCCGTGCAGGTAACGCCTTCCTCACCGCACATCGGCTGAAGGCCGAAGGCCTGGTTGAAGACGTGCAGGTCGTGCGCCA
>JALYLK010000104.1 GCA_030774275.1 Actinomycetota bacterium | reverse complement strand
CGTGCCGTCGGCGCGGCACCAGGCGACCTGCTGCCCCTTGCGAATCGTCCCGTGCTGGATGCGGAGGAGCGCGAGCCTGCCGACGTAGGGCGAGGCGTCGAGGTTCGTGACCAGAGCTTGCAGCGGGTGGTCGGGGTCGTACGACGGCGCCGGCACCGTCGCCAGCAGCGTCTGCACGAGCGGGCCGAGATCGTCGGCGAGCTCATCGGGGGCGAAGCCGGCCTGGCCCGCGCGTGCGTTCGCGTAGACGATCGGGAACTCGATCTGGGACTCGTCGGCGTCGAGATCGAGAAACAGCTCGTAGACCTCGTTGACGACCGCTTCGGGCCGGGCGTCCGGGCGATCGACCTTGTTGACGACGAGCACGACCGGCAGCCTCGCCTCGAGTGCCTTGCGCAAGACGAAGCGCGTCTGGGGCAGCGGCCCCTCGCTCGCGTCGACGAGCAGGAGGACGCCGTCGACCATCGTCAGCCCGCGCTCGACCTCACCGCCGAAATCGGCGTGCCCGGGCGTATCGACGATGTTCACCTTGGTCTCACCGACCTGGACGGCCGTGTTCTTGGCCAGGATCGTGATCCCCTTCTCGCGCTCGAGGTCGAGCGAGTCCATGACACGCTCGGCCACCTCCTCGTTGGCGCGGAAGGAGCCGGCCTGCCAGAGCAGGGCGTCGACGAGCGTCGTCTTCCCGTGGTCGACGTGGGCGACGATCGCGACGTTGCGGAGGTCGCTTCGTTTGGCTGTTGTGGCCATCGGCTACTAGGTGCCGGTTACCACTTCGACCGGCGGCCGCGCCGGCTCGTGTACAGGAGCTTGGCGGGAGCGGAGCGCATCCCGGCCTGCTCGAACTGCTCGTGGTGCCCCAGCCGGCGGGCGACGCGGCTTGTCTCGGCCTGCTGGTCCGGCAGGACAAAGGTGATCGCCGTCCCGCTGCGACCGGCCCTGCCGGTGCGGCCGGTGCGGTGCACATAGCCCTTGTCCTCGTCCGGCGGGTCGAAGTTGATCACGTGCGTGACGTCGTCGAGGTCGAGTCCTCGGGCGGCGACGTCGGTGGCGACAAGGGTCGCGACCTTGCCGGTCTCGAAGCGGGATAGCGCCCGCTCGCGCGCGCCCTGCGACATATCGCCGTGCATCGCGGCGGCGCTGACGCCGTGGCGGGCGAGTTTCTGGACGAGGCGATCGGCGCCGCGTTTTGTCCTGACGAAGACGAGCGTCGACTCGTAGGCCTTGATGTGCTCCACGAGCGTCTCGACCTTCGTGTCGTTCGTGACCGAGACGAACTGGTGCTCGATCTCGGCCGGTTGAGCGCTCGAGAGCTCGCCTTCGATGCGCGAGGGGCTGTTCGTGTACGCGCTGGCGAGCTCGCCGACGCGGCCGTCGAGCGTGGCCGAGAAGAACATCGTCTGGCGATTGCGCGGCAGCCGCTTGACGATCTTGTCGACCTGCGGCTGGAAGCCCATGTCGAGCATCCGGTCGGCCTCGTCAAGGATGAGGATCCGAATGCCCGAGAGATCGACCATGCGGCGATCGGCGAGATCCTGGAGGCGGCCCGGGGTGGCAACGAGGATGTGCGCCCTCTTGGCGCGCTTGGCCTGGGCGCCCATCGGCTTGCCGCCGTAGACGGAGGCGATCGCGAGGCCCTTCGCCTTCGCAAGCGGCTCGATGTCCGCGGTCACCTGGGAGGCGAGCTCGCGGGTCGGCACGAGTACGAGCGCACAGGGGCGCGGGTCGTCGGTCGTGGTGCGCTCGACGATCGGCACGGCAAACGCAAGCGTTTTGCCCGAGCCGGTCGGCGACTTGGCGAGAACGTCGAGGCCGGCGAGCGCGTCCGGCAGGACGAGTTCCTGGATTCGGAACGGAGTGTGGATCGAGCGAGCAGCGAGCGCGTCGACGACAGGGCGTGACGCGCCGAGCTCGCGGAAAGACTGCTGTGACATGTTGTTCGACTCCTTACGGGTTCGAGACTTGCCTACCTCGAAACACCCGAAGGAGGAACGAGAAGCTCATCTCACCGGGCGGCGTGATTGCCTACCCGTGCAACAAACGGTAGCAGCAGCCCTCTCAGTAGCGAAGGCCTCTCAAGCTGCCCGTTGATACCTACTGGCGAGATGGGCCGTGATCCGGGCAGCGTCAAGCGGCAACACGGTCAACTCGGGCGGCGGACGGCGCACGAAGCCGTCGAGGAGCAGGAGGTCTTCCGCCTGGGCTGGAGTAAGCGTCGGATCGGAGTGCTGGCGGGCGAGACGGCAAAGCGTCAGGCCCGCGCCGATCTCGAGCGTTGCCCCCGCTCCCGGCGGGAGCGAGCGGACGGCGCAGACTTTGCCGGCGCAGACGAAGAAAGCCCTCCACCAGCCCGGCTTGAGCGCCGGAGCGATCAGGCAGAGCTCCAGCCTGCGCATCCGCTCCAGCCGGCGCAGGCGTTCGAGGACACGCTCGAGAGCCTCGATGCGATCCCGCAGCCGCGCCGCCTCCTCGTAGCGGAGGTTCTCGGCCAAATGCGAGAGACGCGAGCGAAGCCGCGGCAGCGGTCCGCCGTCAAGCAGACCCTCGAGCTCCTCGGCCGTGCTCGAGGCAAGCGCGCGTGCGGCGAGCGACGCTTGCCGCCGACTCGCGATCGGTCCGAGCTCCGTCGCGGTCTTCGCAACGATGACGTTGTCGCCCCTGCGCCCCAGATAGAAGCCATGCTCCTTCCGGCGCCCGCGCGCATTGGCCGGTGGCTGGAGCTCCCGGATCAGCCGCAACTCTTCGAGTGCGGCCTCGAGTTCGGAACCAAGCACACGCCATTCGATCTGGTCGAGCGCGAGCAGGGCGGCCTCGACCGAGGGGCGCTGGCGGTCGCTTCGGAAGTAGGAGCGGAGGCGAGCGCGCAGGTCGCGGGCCCGGCCCACGTAGAGCACCTGACCGTGACGGTCGCGAAAGAAGTAGACGCCGGGCCGGCTCGGTGCGCCGCGCGCCAGGGCGCGCTTGTCATAGACGCGGCGCCGTCGCGGGGCGGCGAGTGCACGCAGGTCGGAGAGACGCCTCGCCCCCCGCTCCTGGGCGAGCCCGATTAGCTGCACCAGTATCTGGGCCGTCGCCTCTGCGTCCGGGTGGGCGCGGTGGCAGGGTGTCGTCGGAACACCGAAGAAGTGGGCAAGTGAGGCAAGGCTGACGCGCCGCAGACGGCCCTCGAGCAGCCGACGGGCGAGCGCGGCCGTACAGAGCGGCGGTTCGGACAAACGCCGGCCGCGCAGCAAGAGAAGCTGGTGCTCGAGGAAGCGCTGGTCGAAGCGGGCATTGTGCGCAACTAGGAGCGCGTCGCCCGTAAAGCTGAGGAAGCGGTTGAGCACGCTCGAGACGGGCGCCGCGCGACGCAGCTCGTGCTCGTGTAGGCCCGTGAGACGAGCGACGGGTTCGGGAAGCGGAACTCTTGGATTGACGAGCGATTGAAAGGAGTCGACGAGCTCGAGCGCGCGCACACGAACGGCCCCGACCTCGCAGATCTTGTTACGCGCAGCCGAGAGCCCGGTCGTCTCCAGGTCGAAGACGACGAACTCGGCCTCCTCCAGCAATGGGTCGGCTCGTCGGTCGGCCAGGGCGACTGTGGCGCCCGCGCAGACGAGTCTGCTGTCGCCGGCCGTGATGTCCGCCAGCAGGGAGCAGGCGAGACCGTTGGAGATCGACGTCGTCGCGAAGAGCGCCCGGGCCGCCTCGACCACCGAAATCGAGCCCCGCTCCTCGAGGATCTCCACCAACCGATCGAGCGCATCGAGAGCAAGCTGCACCCATCACATGTAAGCGAACATATGTTCGCCTTGCAAGGCGGGCGCTTTCGGGTCGCTAGTCCGCCAGCAATGGCGGCGTCAACCCTTGTCGGCGCCCAAGGAGACGGCCCGGGTGATCGCCGAGGCTCCAAACCGCGCTCGCACCTCGTCGAGCGCCGTGTCCAGCGCGACGCTGCTGTGACGATCGATTGGCAGTGCGAGCTGGGTGACGTGGCCGTCTTCGAGGTTCGTGACCGCGACGCCGACGAGAGTGATCCCCTGGCGTTCGATCATCGGCACGGCGATTGCAAGCAGCGCCCTGGCCGTGGTGAGGATCGCATCCGTGTTCGCGGTCGCGTGCGGCAGCGTGTGGGAGCGGGTCACCCGGGAGAAGTCGTCGAAGCGCAGGCGGAGGACGACGGTGCGGGCGACACGTTCTGCCGCCCGCATCCGGCGGGTAACTCGGTCGACCAACCCGACGAGAGAAGCGTCGACTTCAGCGAGCGACTTCGGCGAACGGCCGAGCGCGCGCTGTGCCCCGATCGAACGCCGGCGCCGGCGCGGCTGGACTGGACGGCGATCTCGGTTGTGGGCGAGTGCGTGCAGGTGCCGGCCTGACGCCCGACCGAGCAGTGCAACGAGCGTCGATTCGGGGAGTTGGGCGACCTGACCGACGGTCGTGATCCCGTAGCCTCGGAGCTTCGTCGCCGTCGCCGACCCGACGCCCCAGAGCCGCTCGATAGGCAGTGGATGAAGGAAGGCGAGCTCGCGCTCAGGCGGCACCAGGAGCAGGCCGTCGGGCTTGGCGACACCGCTCGCGACCTTTGCGAGGAACTTCGTCCTCGCGATCCCGATCGTGATCGGCAGGCCGACCCGCTTGCGGACCTCGCCCTTCAGCCGCACGGCGATCTCTGTGGGCGTGCCCGAGAGCCGTCGTAGCCCGCGGACGTCGAGGAAGGCTTCGTCGATCGAGAGCCCCTCGACGAGCGGCGTGGTGTCGTCGAACACCCGGTAGACGGCCTTGCTCGCCTCGGCATAGGCCGCCATCCGAGGCTCGACCACGACGGCTCGTGGGCAGAGGCGGCGCGCTCGCGCGAGGCTCATCGCCGTGCGGACGCCGCTCGCTTTTGCCTCGTAGCTCGCCGCAAGCACGACCCATCCGCCGACGATCACGGGGCGTCCACGGAGTTGAGGATGATCTCGCTGCTCGACCGCAGCGAAGAACGCGTCGACGTCGGCGTGCAGAATCGTCGCCTCGTGAGACACGAACATATGTTCGCACTGCAGGCGCTAAGGCGCTAGTTCGCGGAGCGGAATCGGACTCGGCCAGGCGTCGAGTGTTCGACGCGTGGCTATCCTCGGCTCGATGCCGACAGTGGCTGTCATCGGCGCCGGGCCGAAGGGCATTGCGATCGCCGCCAAGGCGCGTGCGCTTGCGGCGGCCGGCCTAGAGGCGCCGCGGGTGGTGCTCGTCGAGGGGAGTGCCGTCGCGGGAAACTGGACCGGGCGGCAGGGTTACACGAGCGGTCTCTTGCCGTTGGGGACCCCTCCGGAGAAGGACGTCGGCTTTCCCTATGCCGACAGCTGGGGCACGGCCTCGGCCGAGGTGACGGCGGCGATGGCTGGTTTCAGCTGGCAGCGGCATCTCATCGATCGCGGCGTCTACTCCGACTGGGTCGACCGAGGCCGTCTGCGCCCGACGCACCGGCGCTGGAGCGCCTACCTGCGAGAGGTCGCCGAACGGGCCGAGGCCGAGCTCGTCGCCGGCGAGGTCGTCGGCCTCGAGGTCGAGGACGGACAGTGGCAACTGGCGATCGAGTCGGGGGAAGCCATCGCGGCCGACGGCGTCGTCTACACCGGCGCCGGCGCGCCGATCACGGTCCCCGGTCAGCCGCAACAGCATCCGCGCGTTTTCGATGGACGCAGCTACTGGTTTCAGGAGAAGATGATGAAGAGGCAGCTCGCTGAGAACGTGTGCGTGATCGGCAGCGGTGAAACGGCGGCCTCGGTCGTGATCAGCCTCTTGAAGAAAGCGCACAGGGGCTCCACGGTCGATGTCTTGACCAGCCGCGGCGTGCTCTATTCGCGTGGGGAAAGCTATGACGAGAACCGTTTCTACTCGGACCCCGGGGATTGGCCGCGACTGGCCGAGTCCCACCGGCGCGAGTTCCTCGAGCGTACCGATCGCGGTGTCTTCTCACTGCAGTCCGAGGCGATCCTGAACCAGTCGCGCGGCTTTCGCACGCTCGCGGGGCGCGCGGTCGACATCGAGGCCGGCGAACGACAGGTCGTGGTCACGATCGAGTACGACGACGAGTCTGAGCGCGTCGCCTACGACCTGGTCGTCGTCGCGATCGGCTTTGACGCCCGTGCCTTCGAAGCGTTGCTCGGCAGCAAGGCGTCCAGCCGGCTCGAAGGCGCCCTCGCAGGAGCCG
>JALYLK010000103.1 GCA_030774275.1 Actinomycetota bacterium | reverse complement strand
GGTCCACGCCCAGTGGGGGGCGGAAACGCGCCCCTGAAGTCACGCTATCGAGGGCCGCACGACGTGTCTGTATCGCGAGTGCGACGAGAGTGAAAAATCAGCTGTCGGGGGCTCAGATGATGATCGGTACCGTGCCGCCGTCCGCACTCCACGCCGCGCCCGTCACATAGCTGGCGCGTTCGGAGCACAAAAAGGCGATCACCGCGGCGATCTCCTCGGGTTGCGCGAGCCGGCCGAGCGGCCTCCCTGCCCCCACGGCTTCGAGCACCTCCTCGCGCGACTTCCCCGTCCGCCGCGCCTGCTGATCGGCGAGCCCGCCTTCGTCGAGCCAGGCCCCCGTCGCGGTCGGACCGGGTGCGACCGCGTTGCAGCGAATCCCGTCCTTTGCATAAAGGTCCGCAACAAGCCGAGAGAGCGAGAGAACAGCCGCCTTGGTGACCGAGTAGTCGGGCATCCCGGTCGAAGGCCGCTTGCCGGCGGTCGAGGAGACGTTGACGATCACCCCGGAACCGCGCTCGCGCATCGAAGGAAGCGAGGCGCGGATGGCACGCACGAAGCTCATCACGTTCACCTGCCACATCTCGCTCCACTGTTCGTCCGTCAACTCCTCGAAGCCGACCTGGTAGGCGATTCCGACGCTGTTCACAAGGCAGTCGACGGGCCCGAGCTCGGCCGCCGCCGCGATCAGCTCCCCGGCCGATGCCGGCTTGGAGAGATCCGCGGCCACGCCGAGAGCGGCGCCGGCCTCTTGCCGGGCTCTCTCGACACGCTCTGAGTCGCGCCCGGTGACGACGACTCGGGCGCCCTCCGCTGCGAGGAGGCGCGCGGTCGCAAGACCAATGCCGCCGGTGGAGCCGGTGACGACGCAGACGCGATCGCGGAGGCCTAGATCCATGAGCCGGAGAAGCCTACGTCGCTCTTCCCCGAACGGCAGGATGTTCGCGTGACAACGCTGCTCCTTGCCCGCCACGGCGAGACCGATTGGAACCGTGCCCGCCGCTGGCAAGGTCACGCTGACCGTCCACTGACCGCACGAGGACGAACCCAGGCGGCTGATCTTGCCGCCCGGCTCGCGGACATTGCGCTCAACGCTGTCTACTCGAGCGATCTCCAGCGCGCTCGCGAGACCGCGGAGCCCGTCGCGACAACGCACGGACTCGAGCTCGTACAGCTGCCCGAGTTGCGTGAGGTCAACGTCGGCTCATGGCAGGGCCTGACTAGGCACGAGGCAGAGATCCGTTTCCCGGCGGGATTCGAGCGCTGGCGTAAAGGCGGCACCGGCTGGGACGACGGCGAGAGTTATGGAGAGATGAGCGCGCGCGTCCTGGCCGCAGTCGAGCGGATCGCCAACGAGCACCGCGGAGGCCGGGTGCTCGTCGTGACGCACGGAGGTCCGATTCGGGCGATCCACGGCGCAGCGCTCGGGATGGACGTCGAGGCGTACCGCCGTATCCGCCCGGTCGAACCCAACGCTCGCCTGTCCGCCGTGCGCTTCGAGCAGGGACGGCTGACCGAACTCTTCCCTGCTGTGCGCATCGACGAACTGCTTGCCCGCGACCGGCAAGAGCGTCGCGAAGCCGCCTCTCAGCCGCCCTCTCCCGCTGGGTGAGGCGTCGCTTGAGATGCCCCTTTTGGCCGAACAATGGAACCTGCGCCGTTCCGGATGGCCCCGGGGGCCGGCGCCAGACACGCGAGTACACTGGCCGCTGGTGGAGGACTACACCAACAAGTACAAAGGCGAACAGGTCGAGATCGCGCTCTTCGGAGGCGACTACCAGGACGGCGTTCTAACCGCGTATTGCTTTGTCGAGGACGTTGCCCACATCGAGCTGGACGGCCACATCCTGATTCCACTTCAAAACATCGCCTCGCTCCACTGCTCCAGCCGTTGCGATGCACCGGAGCCCGACTGGCCTCCGCGTGGCCTCGCCGAGGACGACGGCTCAGAAGAGTCCTAGGACGATGGGCCGCACACTGCTGCGCGTACGAAACGTGCTGAAGGCGTGGGCGCTGTTATTCGGGCTCTGCGCGGTGCTCGGAGTCGTGCCGCTACTCGCTGGCAATTACCGCCTCCTTTCGATCTTCCTTTTCTCCGCGTTGCTCCTCGCCGGCGCCGGGTACTTCTACATCGACCGGATCGCGCTCGGCATGGTCCGCGCTCGCGAGCTACCGCGCGGCGAGGCCCCCGCGCTCTACTCGACGGTTGATCGGCTCGCAGCCCTTGCTCGCGTGCCCAAGCCGAAGCTCTACGTCCTCCGCGACGCGTATCCGCGGGCCCTGTCTGCAGGCCGTGGCCCGCGGGGCTCCACCATCGCAGTGAGCCGCGGTCTACTCGGCGCGGCAACGCCCGCCGAGCTCGAGGGCATCCTCGCGCACGAACTTGCGCACATCCGAGACCGCGACGTGCTGCTACAGAGCACAGTGGCGGTTTTCGCGGGTGCGATCGTCGAAACGAGCCGGGTCGGCGGCTTTCTGCAGCGCGGCCTGCTGTTCGCGCTCGGGCCACTCGCCGCAGCTCTCGTGCATCTCTTTCTCTCGCCCAAACGCGAGTTCCTGGCGGATCTCGCGGCAGCCGGGTTGTGCGAATCGCCTCACGGTCTAGCCGATGCGCTGATCCGCCTCGAACGAACGGGCGAGCTCGTGGAGTTCGAGGCCAGTCCTGCGACTGAGCCGCTCTACACGATCAATCCATTCGCCGAGGAAGGACTTGCCGCGCTGTTCGTCACGCATCCCCCAGTCGCCGAGCGCGTGCACCGGCTCCGAGCGCTCGACCCCTCCTGGCGCGAGA
>JALYLK010000102.1 GCA_030774275.1 Actinomycetota bacterium | reverse complement strand
CACCTCGATCCGCTCGGAAGCGAGCCGGTCGGCGATCCCGCCCTCGAGCCGGAGCGCCTCCAGCCGAAGCTGACACCCGAGCTACAGGCCCGGATTCCCGCAAGCGTGCTCCGCGTCCACACGCCGGGCGAGACCCTCGCCGAGGTTCTGCCAAAGCTTCAGGAGACCTACTCCAGCACCAGCGCCTACGAGATCGAGCACATCTCCGACCACGAGCAGCGGATCTGGCTGCGCGAGGCGATCGAGTCGGGCCGGTACCGCCGAGAGCTCACTGCGGAAGAGAAGAAACGATTGCTGGTGCGACTGTCCGAGGTCGAGGGCCTGGAGCACTACCTCCGCCGCGTCTTCCTCGGCCAGAAGCAGTTTTCGGTCGAGGGCCTCGACACGATGATCCCGATGCTTGACGAGGCGATCGACCTCGCAGCCGAGGGCGGGGCGCACGAGGTCGTGATCGGCATGGCGCACCGCGGTCGCCTGAACGTGCTCGCGCATGTGATCGGCCGCCCGTACGAGACGATCCTCCGGGAGTTCGAGGGAGAGCGGACGATCGAGGCCGTCGCCGCCGATCCCGAAGGCGGCACCGGCGACGTCAAGTACCACCTCGGCGCCGAGGGAATTCGCTCGACACCTTCAGGCGATCTGACGGTGACGCTGGCTGCCAATCCGAGCCACCTCGAGGCCGTCGACCCTGTCGTCGAGGGCCGAACTCGTGCGGAGCAGACCGACCGTTCGACTCGCGAGGGCCGGCACGACCCCCGCGTCGCGCTGCCGGTGCTGATCCACGGCGACGCCGCCTTCCCGGCCCAGGGAATCGTCGCCGAAACGCTCAACCTCGCCGAGTTGGACGGCTACTCGACCGGCGGAACGCTGCATCTGATCGCGAACAACCAGATCGGATTCACGACGGATCCGGTCGACGGGCGCTCGACGCGCTATTCGAGCGACCTCGCGAAGGGCTTCGACTTTCCGATCATCCACGTCAACGCCGACGACGCCGAGGCCTGCATCGGCGCGATACGGCTGGGCATGGCGTATCGCCGCCGGTTCGAGAATGACGTCGTCATCGATCTCGTCGGGTACCGGCGACACGGCCACAACGAGCAGGACGAGGCCGCCTACACCCAGCCACTGATGGCTGCGCGGATCGCCCAGCAGCCGACAGTGCGCGACCAGTACGCCGCGAAGCTCGTCGGAGAAGGCGTGCTTTCCGAGGCGGATGCAGGTGTGCTCGAGCGCGAGGTCGAGACGAGGCTGAAGGAGGCGCATCAGCGTCTGAAGGAGTCATTCGGCCAGGCCGCGGTCGCGAGCGAGGGGCGGATTCCGTTCTCCAGCGGGTCCGAGGTGATCACGGCCGTTGCCTCCGACTGGCTGCGCCAGCTCGATCAGGCACTCGTCACCGTCCCCGAAGGATTCACGATTCATCCGAAGCTCAAGAAGCAGCTCGACCGCCGCCCGCAGGCGCTCGACCAGGGCGGGATCGACTGGGGCCAGGCCGAGTCGCTTGCATTCGCGAGCCTGCTCGTCGAAGGGATCCCGATCCGCTTGACCGGGCAGGACACCGAGCGCGGAACCTTCTCCCACCGCCACGACGTCCTGCACGACGTCGAGACCGGTGAGACGTACACGCCGATCCAGCATCTCGAGGACGCGCAGGCCTCCTTCGAGCTGTACAACTCTCCGCTCTCCGAGGCAGCGGCAATGGGGTTCGAGTACGGCTACTCGGTCGCCGCGCCGGAGACGCTCGTCCTGTGGGAGGCCCAATTCGGCGACTTCGTCAACAACGCACAGGGGATCATCGACCAGTTCATCGTCGCAGGGCTGTCCAAGTGGGGGCAGACCTCACGGCTCACCCTCCTCCTGCCCCACGGCTACGAGGGGAACGGGCCGGAGCACTCGAGCGCACGGCTGGAGCGCTTCCTGCAGCTCGCGGCGCAGGAGAACATCAGGATCGCCAACCCGACGACTGCGGCGCAGTACTTCCACCTCGTGCGCCGGCAGGCGCTCGACCCGGCTGCGCGTCCGCTCGTCGTCATGACACCGAAGGGCCTCTTGCGGCTGAAGCAGGCGTCGTCGACCCTGGTCGAGCTCGCGCAAGGCTCGTTCCGGCCGGTCCTCGACGACGCGAGCGCCGCCAAGG
>JALYLK010000101.1 GCA_030774275.1 Actinomycetota bacterium | reverse complement strand
CGTCTGCTGTCTCTCGATCCAGACCTCGACGATCCGCCTCTGCTTCGGGATGTCGCGTGACGACAAGCTGCCGATCTCCGGGCTGCTGGCGAAGGTTCATCCGCGCCTGCACACACCGATCGGCTCGTGCCTCGCAATCGGTCTGCTCTCGTTCGTCCCGATGATCCAGTACGCCGGAGTCTCTTCCACTGGCACTGGCTGAACAACCAGCCGGTGCTCTGGACGGTGTTCGTCGCGGTCGTGGCCGTCGGCGCCGCGTACTTCCTGCTCTTCCAGCGGACGAAGCCGTCGCACGTCGAGGCACCCGAGGGCGAGCTCTTCGCCATGGACACGGCCCCCGACAGAGCCGCGGCTGCGCTCTAGAAGCAAGCTGCTGCTCTAGAAACAATCTGGGAGCTCACGAGCAGATCGGCACTCGCTGCCGATCTGCTCGAGCTCCACGTCGCTACATCTCGACGGCTTCGTAGACCTCGACGCTGCCGCCGCGCGCGAGGATCGGGCAGCCCTTGGCGCTGCCGGTCGCGTCTTGGAGGCTGTCGGCGGTGATGATTGAGTAGCCCGTCAGGCCTGCCCCGCCGCCGTTGCCGACCGAACCGTCCGGGCTGACCGACGAGGAGCCCGCGAACGGGTTCCCCATGTCCGCGACCGCTGAGCCCAGGGTCTCGAACCACGCACCCCAGGCCGCCATCACGCTCTGCTGCTCCTCTTCGGTCTCGGGCATGCCGCCGCCGCCCTTGTAGACGAATACGTATTTCCCCATCGTCGTCTCCTTCGTCGGTGGTTGTTCGAGCAAACGCTACGGAAGCCACGCGCCCGTGGGACGCACCTTCTCCACCTTGCTACATCTCACCCGTCAGCCATGGGTCTGGGCCCGGATCGCCGCCCGGGGCGGCGATGGCGAGCCGCTCGAGGTAGTGATCCCAGCCGTGACCGTGCGACTCGACCGACTTCACGCTCGGTAGGTCGCGATGGAGGAAGCGGAGCGTCGTTCCGTCGCCGGTCGGCACGAGCTCGATCTCGACCGTGCTCGATCCCGGCGGAACGGCGTTCGGCCCATCCTCGCCCTCCTCCCAGCCCCACGTGTAGACGAGCCGGCGCGGCGGGTCGACCTCGACGAACTCGCCACCCGCGGTATGGCCGGGGATCACCTGGATTCGATACTCGCCGCCGGGCCGCGGATCGAACGAGGCGGTCAGGCCCCACCAGCGAAGGGACTTCTCAGGGTCGACGAGGAACTGCCACTCCGTCTCAGGGCTCGCCGCGATCGCGATCTCTCGCTCGAGCGAGGTCTGCTCAGCTGTCGTGCTTTCCATGCTTCTCCTTTTCTGCTTGTTCAGCATCACGTTTGAGCGCCTCGAGCCGATCGCTCCAGAACTCGTCGAGGAATGCCCTCAGATCGTCGAGGCCCTCCGGCCGAGCCCTGTAGAGGCGCTGCGTGCCGTTGCGTCGTTCGTTCACGAGCCCGGCCTCCTTCAGGACAGTCAGGTGCTGCGAAACCGCGGGCCGCGTCACGTCGAAATGCGACGCGATCGCGCCCGCCGAAAGCTCCTTGTCCCGGACGAGCCGGAGGATCTGGCGGCGGCGTGGCGCAGCGATTGCCTTCAGCGCGGTCTCCACGACGTGAGTGTAAGCAATCTCTTACGTAAGTGTCAACTTAACAACGAGGTCCGCCGTACCTCAAGCCGCGAGCCGCGGAATCTGGATCTCGCTGGCGTCGAGACCCAGCGACTGCGCCATCCGGATCCCGTCCTCGAGCTCGTTGCGCAGCCGCGTCACGTCGGCCGAGCGCATCGCGGTGCCCATCCAGGCCCGCTCGCGCGGCCGCCAGAACTCGTGCTCAACGAAGACGGGCAGCAGCAGGTTGGCCGCCTTGACGAGCTGGTTCTTCGTCTTCTTCGTCGCCCGCTCGAGCAGGACGCGCTCGTAGGCCATGCCCGCCCCGTGGTGGATGCCGTCGTCGATCGCGAGGCGGTTGCAGAGATCCTCGAGCACGGTTCCCGGCGTCGCGCGAGCTATCGCCTTGAACTTTGGGATGATCAG
>JALYLK010000100.1 GCA_030774275.1 Actinomycetota bacterium | reverse complement strand
CTCTTAGCCGGCTCTGTCCCTCTCGGTCCCGCTTTCCCCCATTCCGGTAGTCGCACGCCTCGGAGCCAACCGAAGTAATTCGGACCGAGCCTGGATCTCCGCTCGACGGAGACCCAAGCCCCAGGCGAAGAGGAAAATCAGTCGAATCGAATGCCGCCCAGTTGTCGACTGCGCTTGCCGAGCTTCCGAAGGGGGCGATTCTGTATCCGCTGTTCGATCTGGCGATGTGGCCGATCATCGAACAGGCCCAGATCTTCACGGCCCTTAGCGAGGGGACGATCCGGATGCTGACGCCCGCATACAACCGGATGAGAGCGTCGAACGACCAAAACGCGTTCCTCTCCGATCTGAATCACGGCTCCACGGCGGTCCTCCTCTCCGGCGTGACGGCATTAGGCATCGACGATGATCGAGTGAAGGAGCAGTACCAACGGTTTGTCAATCATCGAGAGGACCTGCGGCGCGGTTTGATCGATCGCCTTCGCGAGCTGAAACCGTTCCTCGACTCGGCGATCGATCTTGTCGAGGGCGACCTAAACATCGCGGTCGAGAGGGCGGCAAGTCAACGCGTTTACGAGCCGGCAACTCCTCCGGGCCTCATCGGCGAGTGAGTCACCGATGCCCTTCCGACAGCCGCGATCGTGAGCGCGACTTCTCGAGCCGTGTGGGATTATCGAGACGAAACCAAGCGCCCGACTCGCCTCGCCAAGCGCCCGACTCGCTTCGCCAAGCGACCTCCTCGCTTCACTAACCGACCCGCGACGGTGACAGGCCTCACGTTTCCTCGAACCTTGTGCGCTTCCACTCGGCCGAGCCTCCACCCCTGTGATGTAGGCCGAAGTAGCGGCCCGGGAACCACCACTTCACCGCTCGTCCCAGCGCGGTCCTCCTGCACCAGCACTCGGGATCGCAGCCGCATTGTCGGTTGCGCGGATTGTGAAGTCGCTGGATAAGACTTCGGTCCATGCTCGGACGGTAGCGCGACCGTTTCGCTCTTACCAATGGATGGCCGAAACTACCGGGGTGCCACGATCCGCAGCGGCCGGTTGAAGTCCGTGTAGCGGTGATGCATGAAGTGCGCGGCCGCGGTCATCTTCAGCTCGAGTGGGCGGTTCGTGCCCGGATCGAGCGCCACTTCGAACCAACCTGGGAGCTGCGGGTCGAAGAAGCTGACGACCCGGGCGCGCCTGCCGCCGACGCTGGTCCAGCCAAGCGCTCGAGCGTTGAGCCATCGCGGCCCCCACTGGGCTCCCGGGAGCTGGAGGGGTGTTTGCGCGGAGCGGACGAGCGGGCCCTTGCCGTTCGCGTCCCAGCGCTGGCCGCCGATCACGACCGCTCGCGATCCAGCGGACGTTCGGTAGGTCAGACGGTCGGGCGCGACGATCTGCCACGTCGTCGTGATCCGGTAGCGGGGGCTCGACGCTAGGCGTTCGTGAATAACGAGGCTGTGGAGGCTTGCGTAGGCACGGCGCGCCTTGCGCACGAGCTCGCTCGCGGGCTCGGTCCGCGGGGGGATCGCGAAGACGACCGGCTGAGCCGAGCCGGCCAAGACGGCGACCGTGCGGGCGTGGATTCGGCCCGCCGCCCGGTAGCAGCCGGGGCCACAGGGGGTCGCGCCAAGCGTACGGCCGTTCGCGCGAAAACCGACCGACAGGCCGTCGACGCCGAGGTCGTCCGGGCCGAGCACCGTCGCCTGGAGCATGCCGCCCGGGAGAATCGCCAGGCCGACGGCTCGATCGCCCGACTCCCCTCCGAGCACGGTCGCGCCGGGCGGAGGGGCGGAAATCGCCTGAGGCGCCTCGGGCTTGGTCACCGCTCGGGCGAGCTGTCGGCCCGGGGCCAGATCGGTCAGGAAGGCCACCGCGACCACGATCCCGGCCAGCAGGACAAGCTCGACGGCAACGTTGCGACGCAGAGCGCTCAACCGCAGCCTCGGCACGAGCCGTGAGCGATTCAGCCACCCGATCGCCACCAACCCGACGAGCAACCCGGTCTTGATCAGCAGCGCCCGGCCGTAGCCCGTGCTCCAGAGCTGACTGAAGGCGGAGAGCTCCGAGAGCGCGCGCAGGAGACCTGTCAACGCGATCACGGCGACCGAGACGAGCGCGATAAGCGACAACCGCGGGACCAGCGCGGCGGTGAACCGCGACCGCTGCTCCGCGGACAGCCGCCGCGACGCCCGGGGCAACCCGATCGCGAGCGCCAGAAGCCCGCCGATCCAGGCTGAGGCAGCGCCGACGTGCAAGATGTCGGCGGCGACATTCAGCGGGCGCGGCCACTGCCCGGGGTCGAGCGCGTGCCCGGCCACCGCTGGCACAGGCAGGAGCGCTAGGGCGCAAACCAAGGCGCCGCGCCCGAGCCTGCGGTCGACGAGCGCGATCGCCGAAAGCGTTGCGCCGACGATCGCGACGATGCCGCCGATCTCGTATGCCAACCCGAAACGGGTCGCCCCTGCGGAGTGGTGCGGGATCAGCGAAGACGCGCCAAGGAAGGCGAGCAAGAAGCCGGCGAAGGCGAGTCCCCAAAGCGGGCCCTCCTGGAGCTCGGCTCCGGCTGCGCGCAGCGCCGGCCACCACGCGAGTGGCAGAAACAAGGCCACGCCAACCGCGACGAGCAAGCCGGTGAAGAAGAACCAGCGCGAGGCGACGTCGCGGGCGCGAGGGCCGCCGCCACCCGCACTCAACGCGGCAGCTGGCGACGCACGGCCGGCGCCCACCGCAAAGGCGAACACGCCCACGACCGTGTGGCCGTCGTCCGAAAGAACCTGCCAGCGCACCGTGTAGTCGCCGTCGTGCAGCTTCCGCAGCGGAATCGTGACGACCCGTCCCTTGCTGCGCGGCTTTCCGGCGACAACCGAGTGCTTGTCGGCATTCCCGATGACGACCGTTCCGGAGAGGACTCGGACCGTGTCGTCGAAGCGGATGGTCACCCGCGAGGGCGGGCTTGCCAGCACGGCGCTCTCGCTCGGCGTCGTCGCTACGACCCTCGCGTGACCCCAAGCCGGCGCCGCCGTTGCCGCGGCCGCGGAAAGCGCCGCGGCGGCGGCGAGCGTGCGTGTCCATCGCGTCAAGGTCTCGTCAGAAAGTTTCGTGGTGGCGACCAAAACGGTTCGCCGCCGATGCATCTTGCCCGCACCTAGACTCCTTGGGATGGCCGAAGTGCAGGACGTTTCGCATGATTTTGGTCGCCTGGAGTGGGAAACGCCGCTCTACAACCAGGCGATCACGCAGTTCGAGCAGGCGCTACCGCACGCGGCGGTGGACGACGCAGTGGCCGAACGGCTGCGCTTCCCGGAGCGGTCGCTCATTGTCAGCGTTCCGGTCCGGCTCGACAACGGCCGCTGGCGCGTGTTCCCGGGCTATCGCGTTCAGCATTCGAGCGTGCTCGGCCCGACCAAGGGCGGCATCCGCTACGACACCGAGGTCGACCTCGGCGAATGCGCGGCGCTCGCGATGTGGATGACCTGGAAGTGCGCCCTGCTCCGTTTGCCCTACGGTGGCGCGAAGGGCGGCGTCCGCTGCAACCCGCGCGAGCTCTCGTCGAACGAGCTTCAGGCGCTCACTCGCCGTTTCACCTCGGAGCTGCTTCCGGTGCTCGGCCCGCAGCAGGACATCCCGGCCCCCGACATGGCCACGAACGAGCAGACGATGGCCTGGATGATGGACACCTACTCGATGCAGGTCGGCCACGCAGTGCCCGAGATCGTCACCGGCAAGCCGATCTCGCTCGGCGGCTCGCTGTTCCGGCATGAGGCGACCGGCGCGGGGGTGGTCATGGTCATCGAACGCTATTGCGAGAAGACGGGCATTCCGCTCGCGGGGCTGCGCTGCGTCGTCCAGGGGTTCGGCAACGTCGGCGGGATCGCCGCCGCCGAGCTCTACGAGAAGCACGCGCGCGTGATCGCTGTCTCCGATCTCTCGGGTGCCGTTCACGACGAGACCGGGCTCGACATCCCGGCGCTGCGCGCCTACGCGGAGCTGAACGGCTCGCTCGCGGGCTACGACGCCGGCGAGCGCGTCACAAACGAGGAGCTTCTCGAGTTGCCCTGCGACATCCTCGTGCTGGCCGCGCGCGAGGATCAGCTGACGGGCGAGAACGCCGGACGCGTCCAGGCGACCGTGGTCGCCGAAGGCGCCAACGGGCCGACGTCGGTCGAGGCGGACGCGATTCTGGCCGAGCGCGGGATTCTCGTCTTGCCCGACGTTCTGACGAACGCCGGCGGCGTCACCGTCTCGTACTTCGAATGGGTGCAGGACATCGGACGCCTCTTCTGGGACCGGAACGAGATCCGCGCCAAGCTGGCCGACAAGCTGGGCGACGCTTTTGACCGCGTTTGGAGGTTGCACGACGAGCAGGGGTTGTCGCTGCGCAGCGCAGCACTCGTCGCCGGCATCCGCGAGGTCGGGGCGGCCCTGACGGCTCGCGGCATCTACCCGTAATGGACCGCGTCCGCGATGCGATGGTGCCCGAGCCGCGGACGCTCCGCGGCGACTCCCCGGCACAGGAGGCCGGAGAGCTCCTGTCGAAGCCGCAGGTGCGCGCCGTCTTCGTCCGTGAGGGCGAGAAGCTCGTCGGCGTCGTCACGCGAGGGACACTCGTCCGCGACGTCGTCGCGGCGGGCCGCGACCCGCGG
>JALYLK010000099.1 GCA_030774275.1 Actinomycetota bacterium | reverse complement strand
TTCAACTGGATCGCCACAACCTGGCGCGGCAACGTGATCCTCGACACGGCGATGCTGTTTGCACTGGGTGCCGTTGGCGTCTTCACGATCGGCGGCCTCTCCGGGATCTTCCTGGCGGCGTTCCCGTTCGACTGGCAGGTCACAGACACCTACTTCGTCGTCGCGCACATGCACTACGTGCTCTTCGGCGGCTCGGCCTTCGCCCTCTTCGCCGCCTTCTACTACTGGTGGCCGAAGATGTTCGGCCGCTTCCTCGACGAGCGGTTGGGCAAGATCAACTTCTGGCTCTATTTCATCGGCATCAACCTCACCTTCTTCCCGCAACACTTCCTCGGGTTGCTCGGGATGCCGCGCCGCGTGTACACCTACAACCACCACGGCTGGTGGGCCGCGTGGAACCTCGTCTCCACGATCGGCGCCTTCGTGATGGCGTTCGGAACGCTGTTCTTCCTGATCAACATCGTCAGGACTGCGCGGGTCGGCCGGCGCGCCGGGCACGACCCCTGGGTCGCAGACACGCTCGAGTGGTACACGAGCTCGCCGCCGCCGGCGGACAACTTCGACAAAGTTCCCTACGTGACGAGTGCGCGACCCTTGCGAGACCTGCGCCGCAGACTCCAGCAGGAGGCCATCCGTGCCTAGCGTGCGCCCCGGCCCCTGGCTGCGGCTGATCGCGGTCGGCGCGGCGGCGGCGGCCGCCCTGGCGGTCGTGTCGGGAGCGCTGTCGCTGCACACGGCCCACCGCGTGCTGGCGGCGCTCGCGGTACCGCCGCTCGCGGCTCTGGTCGCCGCAGCCTGGGTCGCGCATCGGCGGTTGCTCGTGCCGTCCCTCGCCGCGCTCGTACTTTTCATCGCCGCGGCACTCGCGGTCGGACGGCCGCTGCACATCGCGTTCGCCGCGCTGGCCCTGGCAGCGGCGCTCGTCGCAACGGCGGCGACGCTCCGCGGCGAGCCGGTGGCCGCGGCACCCTGGCGCGACTACCTGACACTGACGAAGCCCAGGATCATGAGCCTGCTGCTGCTCACGGGAGCCTGCGGAATGATCGTCGGCGCGGGGGGCTTCCCGTCGGCTTGGCTCTTCGCCGTCACGATGACCGGCCTGGCGCTCGCCTGCGGTGGCGCGAGCGCGCTCAACCACGTGCTCGACCGCGACATCGACCGGCACATGAGGCGTACCGACCGGCGGCCGGTCGCGGCTGACCGCGTCGTGCCGACCCGGGCGCTCGAGTTCGGGCTTGCGCTCTCGGCGCTCTCGTTCGTGCTGCTCGCGTCGCTCGTCAACGTCCTGACGGCGCTGCTCGCGCTGACCGGAAATCTCTTCTACGTCTTCGTCTACACGCGCTGGCTGAAACGGTCGACCCCCCAGAACATCGTGATCGGCGGGGCCGCCGGCGCGATCCCGCCGCTCGTCGGCTGGGCGGCGGCCACCGGGAACGTGACGGTGCCGGCCCTGCTGCTCTTCGCAATCGTCTTCTTCTGGACGCCGCCTCATTTCTGGGCACTCGCGCTGCTGATCCGCCGCGACTACGAAGCCGCAGGCGTCCCGATGCTGCCCGTCGTGCGCGGCGAGCGCGAGACGACGAAGCAGATCGTCCTCTACTCAGCCGTGCTCGTCGCAGTGACTGCATCACCGTTCCTCTGGGGCACGCTCGGGCTGCCCTACCTCGTCGCCGCCTTGATCCTCGGCGCGGTCTTCTTCGTGCTCGCGCTCGGCCTGCGCCGCGAAACGACCCCGCGCCGCGCGGCGCTCCTGTTTCACTTCTCGCTTCTCTACCTCGCGCTGCTTTTCGTAGCCATGGCCGTGGACGCCGCGCTATGACCGAGCGCCTCCCGGAGCCCACGCCGCCGCAGACCATGCGGGAGCCTGTGGAGCCCGACGCCGAGCTCGCCCGCCGCAACGTGATCTTCGGCCTGGCGCTGTTCGCCTTCGTCCTGCTCCTCTACGGCGCCACGATTCTCGTCGCGTACATCTATCTCGCCCTCGACTGAAGGAATCTTCATCACCCCGGCGGAGGCGCCTCCGCCAGGGCGACGCCTGGCCGTCAAAGACCTGTTCGACACGGCCGGGGTGAGAACGACCTACGGGTCGGCGATCTTCGCCGAGCACGTTCCGGAGCGAACGGCCGAATCGGTGCGGCTGCTCGAGGCGGCGGGCTACGCGAGCGTCGGCAAGGCGAACCTGCACGAGTTCGCGTACGGCGTCACCTCGGAGAACCCGCACTACGGGCGGGTGCCGAACCCGCTTGCCGAAGGTCGGATCGCCGGAGGGTCCAGCGGGGGCTCCGCGGCGGCCCTTGCCGCCAATCTCGCCGACGCGGCGCTCGGTTCGGACTCGGCCGGGTCGATCCGGATTCCCGCTGCCTGCTGTGGCGTCGTCGGCTTCAAGCCGAGCTTCGGACTCGTCCCGCTCGACGGCTGCTTTCCGCTTGCGCCGAGCTTCGACCATGCCGGGCCGATGGCCCGCGACGTGGTCGAATGCGTTCGGATGATGGAAGCACTCGTTCCCGGCTTCGAGCGCCTCGAGGTAGAGCTCGGCGACCTGAGCGTCGGCGTTGCCTGGCTCGGTCACGCCGACCCGCTCGTCCGCGAACGCGTCGAGGAGGCTGCCGCACGGTTTCCCAACCGGCGCGAGCTCGTCCTCGAGCTACCCGACCGTGAGCGTTGGGGCGCCCTCTTCAGGCGCGAGGCGCTCGAGTCGCACGCAGGCCTGTTCCCCGAGCGTGCAGAGGATTACGGCGACGACGTCCGCGAATCCCTGGAGTCCGCCCTCGATCTGACCGACTCCGAGGTCGAAGCCGCGCGCAGGGTTCGCGAGTATCACCGCGACGAGGTCGGAGAAGCACTCGAAGGGCTCGACCTGCTGCTGACGCCGACGCTTCCCTGCGTGGCTCCGCGATACGGCGAGGGCACGCGCACCGTTCTGACCAGGTTCACCTCGCTGTTCAATCTTGTCGCGTGGCCGGCACTCGCTTTGCCGTGCGGCCCCGCCGAGGACGGCCTGCCTGCATCGGTTCAGCTCGCCGCTCCGACCGGCAGAGACAACCTCGTTCTCGCCGCTGGGGAAGCGTTGGAGCGAGCCCTCGTGTCCCCCGTTTGAGGGACACACCGCGGGATTGGGGTGCCGACAACTCCAACGGATGTCTGTGGTCCTCCGTTTCCTTGCCTGTGCAGTCGCCGGCGGGCTCACCTTCGCCTACGGAGCGCACGCCGCCTCGGCCGCCGGTTCGACGCCGCCGGTTCGGCCGACCTCGGGCGGAACGTATGCGTACACGGCACCCGAAGCGGCGCCTTATGTCGGTGCGCGGGCCGTCATCCACTACGTGACGACAGGCCCCGACGCGCCTCCCCTGAACGACGACGACGGCAGCGGCTACCCCGACTATGTCGAGCAGGCGAGCCTGGCCGCAGACACGGCCCTTCTCTACTACGAGCAGCACGGTTTCAAGCTCCCGCTCGCGGACACCGCGGGACCGAACGCCAAGCCGGACATCTACATCGACACCCTGCCGGCCGGTGTCTTCGGACTGACCTTTCCCGAGACGGCCCAGGGTGGGACGTTCGTGCTCGTTTCTCCCCGACTCGATCCCGGGCCAACGGCGCTCGGCAGCCTGCGGATCACCGTCGCGCATGAGCTCTTCCACGTGATCCAGTTCTCGTACATCCAGAGTGGAAAGCTCCCGGTGTGGGCCGCCGAGGGCAGCGCCAGTGCTCTCTCCATGCTCGTCTTCCCGCAGGTGCAGGACCTGACGATGACTGACTACCTGGACAGCTGGCTGAGCCAGCCATGGCTTCCGCTGTACGACGAGCGTTTCGGGTGTGCGCACTGCTACGGCGGCGCCTGGTGGTGGCGGTATCTGGCCCGCCTGAACCCAGCCATCCTTCCCCGCTACTTTGCGCTGCTCGAAGCGGCCGACAGCCGTGGAAAGCCGGCCAGGGTAGGCGTCACGCAGCTCGACCTCGCGCTGAAAAGCAGCCACGCCGGCGGCCTCGACAAGGTCTTCACGGCGTTCTCGCTGAACCTGTACCGGCAAGGGCTCCCGCTTGGAGCCGCGTACTCGATCAAAGCGTCCCCGAAACCACACGCGACTTCGGTACGTGTTGTCTACGGTCTCTCGACGCAGTACGTGCCGATCCACGTCCCGGCGACTTCCCGCGGGGTCGTGGTCGCGGTGCCGTACGGAAAACCGCAACCGCGGGTCACACTCG
>JALYLK010000098.1 GCA_030774275.1 Actinomycetota bacterium | reverse complement strand
AGCATCGTGATCCCGCGCGGCTGGATGTAGTTGTAGATCCGCAGCATCTCGTGAGCCGGCAGGCCCTCGGCGATGCAAATGACGGTGGAGATCCCGGCGTCCACGCCCTCGTAGATCGCATCGGCCGCAAAACGGGCGGGAACGAAGACCATCGAGGTGTTGGCGCCGGCCTCGTCGACCGCCTCGGCGACCGTGTCGAAGATCGGAATCCCGTCGAGATCCTGGCCTCCCTTGCCGGGTGTGACGCCGGCGACGACGTTCGTCCCGTAGTCGCGGTTGCGGAGCGTGTGGAAGGAGCCCTCGCGACCCGTTGCACCCTGGACGACGAGCTTCGTGTGGTTGTCGACGATGATCGCCATCAGCGCTGGGATTTTCGGGCTTTGAACAGGATCTTCACGTCAGTCCAGGCGTTGCCGTCGTCCGTCATCCGGTCGGAGAGCAGCTCCTTGACGTGCTCGGCCTCCTCGCCCTCGCACCCGGTGCGGGCGAGCCAGTCCTCGAGAGGATGCACCTTCTCGAAGAGCTCTCGTTGCTCGACCTCGAGCCCGGCCGCGGTGAGGAACGCGACCCATTCGTCCTCCGTGTAGTTGCGGACGTGGGTGGGGTCGCGCAACTTCTCCGCCTGCTCCTGACGGTCGCTCGAATAGAGCGTGTCCTCGATCACCACCACGTCGTTCGAGACGCGCGCCATCTCGTCGACGCCCCTGCGGACGTCGGCGAAGTGGTGCGGCGCGATCCGCGAGACGACGCAGTCGAACGAGCCGTCGGCGAACGGCAGGTCTTCGGCGCGGGAGACGACATCCGGCTTCATGCCGGGCGAGGAGTCCGTGGTCACGACCTCGCAGCCCTGCTCGCGCAGCCGGCGTGCCACGTGGCCGCCGCCCGTTGCGACGTCGAGCACCTTGCGGCCGGGCCCGGGAGCGCACCATTCGACCACGAGGTCGAGGTCTTCACCCTCGGCGTGCGTCTTCGACTTGCGATAGGCGTCGGCCCGCCCGTCCCAGAGCTCGGTCACTCCGCCAGCTCCACCGCGCGCCTGGCGCCCTCGAGCATCGTCGGCTCCACGTGCAGGTTCTCGGGACCCGCCTCGGCGAGGATCGCACGCCCCTCCTCGGCATTGGTGCCGTCGAGGCGGACGACGATCGGGTGCCGGATGCCGATCTGCTCGAGCGCGGTCAGGATGCCGCGCGCGACCTCGTCGCCGCGGGTGATCCCGCCGAAGATGTTGAAGAAGATCGAGCGAACCTGCGGGTCTGCACTGATTATCTCGAGCGCATCGACCACGCCTTGGGCGTCGCCACCGCCCCCGAGGTCACAGAAGTTCGCGGGACGGCCGCCCGCCAGCGCGATCACGTCCAAGGTCGACATGACAAGCCCTGCACCGTTGCCAAGGATCCCGACCTCGCCGTCGAGCTTCACGTAGGTGACGCCCTTCTCGCGGGCGGCGCGCTCCTCCGGCGGCACCGATTCGGGGTCATGCATCTCGGCGATTTCGGGGTGCTTGTAGAGCGCGTTGTCGTCGACGGTGAACTTCGAGTCGAGCGCCCGCACTTCGCCCTCCGGCGTCACGATCAAGGGGTTGATCTCGCAGAGCAGCGCGTCGGTTCCGACGAAGCAGGCGTAGAGCTTGCCGACGATGTCGAGGAGTTGCTTCTGCTCGTTTGGATCGGCGATTCCGGCCCCGTAGATCAGGCGCCTCGCCTGATAGGGCTGGTAGCCCTCGAGCGGGTCGATGTGCAGCCGCGCGAGCTTCTCGGGCGTCTCCTCAGCGACCTGCTCGATCTCGACCCCGCCTTCGGTCGTGAGTATCAAGAGCGGCTTCTTCTCGCCGCGGTCGAAGGTGACCGAGAGGTAGTACTCCTTGGCGATCTCGGACGCGGACTCGATCCAGAGCTTGCGGACGATGTGGCCGTTGATGTCGAGCCCGAGAATCGCCGCGGCCTGCTGCTCAGCCTCGTCAGGGCCGTCGGCGAGCTTCACACCGCCGGCCTTGCCCCGCCCACCGGTCAGCACCTGAGCCTTGACGACGACCTGTCCGCCGAGCTCCTCCCCGGCGGCACGAGCCTCCGCCGGCGTCAAGGCGAGCCGCCCTTCGGATGTTGGGATTCCGAAGCTCCGAAACAGCTCCTTGCCTTGGTATTCGTAGAGATCCACCGGCGGCGGACTCTAGCCGCCGCCGGGCATCTCAAGCGGCGATCGCGCGAGCGGATCGAGGCGGCCGCTGCCGGCCTAGTCCTCGTCCTGAGAGACGACGCAGATGACCTGCCCGGTCGTCACGGCCTGGCCGGGCTCGACCGACAGGTCGGTGATCACGCCGTCGCGATGCGCCGTGATCTCGTTCTCCATCTTCATCGCC
>JALYLK010000097.1 GCA_030774275.1 Actinomycetota bacterium | reverse complement strand
AGCCGCGACTGCTCGCGCGAGTCGCAGCAGACGAAGCTCGCGCGCTCGATCACGACGTTGTCGAGCTCGCGGCGGCTCGGATCGTTCGCGCCGATTGCGCAGACGAGCGCCCCGGGTCGCAGCCACTCCCCGCGCAGGACGGGATCCTTCGACGTCGTCGCCGTGACCACGATGTCCAGTTCCCCCGCATCGCGATGGCTCTCGCCCGGCTCGGCCCCGACTTTCTTGCAGAACGCCTTGAGCCGTTTCTCGTTTCGGCAGTACGCGACGACGCGATCGATCGAGGGAACCGCAGCGCGGATCGACGCGACCTGGCTCTCCGCCTGCCAGCCGCAGCCGATCATCCCGAGGCTGCGCGCCTCCGGCCGTGCGAGGTAGCGGGCCGCGACGCCGCTCGCCGCGCCGGTCCTGAGCTGGCCGAGCTTGTCCGCCTCGATCACCGCGACGAGCCCCGGCTGATCGGTGGAGAAGAGACAGACGACGAACGGCGTTCCGCCCGGGAGCCACGTGTACGCCTTGAGGCCGGCGAGCCCGAGCCCCGCGTCGGCGGCGGCCATGAGCGCGAACACGCCGTCCTCGAGCTCGATCCTGCGCCTCGGCTCGAGCTGGAGCACGCCCTCGGCCTGACGCTCGAGCGAGCCCTGAACCGCGGCGAGCGCGTCCTCGGTCGTGACGAGTGACTCGACCTCGCCCTCCGTGAGGTAGAGCGTCACTGAATCTCGTGGACGACGATCCGGTCACCTTCGATGCGGACGACGGCTTCCCACGGGACCGGATCACGGCCACGGGTGCGCTCCTCGCGCCGCCCCAGGTGCTCCAACCAGCCGCCTCCGCCGACGCAGAGACCTGTCACCTTCAGCGACGACTGGGTCAGCTCCGCCCGGATGTCGTAGCACTTTCCGAGCTTGCGGCCGCCCTCGGTCACAACCTGCCGTCTTACCAGCGATGAGAGCGTCCTCATCGGTGCGATCCCGGGATCTTCTCGATGTACGGGCGCAGTCGATCGTCGCCGCCGCCGAGCCCGTATTCGGCCGCCGTCTTCTTCAGCTTCACGTGCGACCCGACCTCAGCGACCTCGCTCCAGGGAATACGAACGCGCCCGCCGCGGGCAACCCACGCAGCGACGCGTCCGATCCAACCGGCCCGCTCCCGCCAGACATCCGGTCCGACGAGGATCGCGACGACTTCGGCAGGCTCGCCCGGGCCGCCCTCGATCGCGAGGTCGTCCACGTTGCCGCATCGCCGCCCGTCCTTGTCGAGCAGCTGGTGATCCAGGATCCCCAGCCCGACGTCGATCGCTTCGCTCACGCCCCTGGCCGCCTTCCGCTCCCGCCCGGCGGAGCCGGGCTCCGCGCAAGGCTGACGCTGCGACCCAGAGACATGAGCAAGCTCATCCCTGACCCAGGTTCGTGAGGAGCATCAGCGGAATCGCAGTCAGCGCGACGATCATGATGATCACGAGGTAGAGGATGCCGACAACGTTCGCGAGCCGCCCGTTCACGTATTCCTTCATGTACGCCTTGTCGTTCGCGACGAGCAGGATCGGCAGGTAGGTGAGCGGCAGCGCGACGACCGAGAAGATGACTGCGAACTCGGTCAGCTTGACCGCGTCGACGCCTGTCATCACCGCGAGCATCGCCAGGATGAGCAGCACGATCCACGAGAGCGTGAACCGCGGCGCGCCCGCCGGCGTCTTGTGGCGGCCCCACTCAAAGCCGCAGAACTGCGCCAAGTCGTACGCACCCGAGAACAGCGTGTCGATCGACGCTCCGGCGACCGCGAACAGCATCCCCACGATGGCGAGGATCAGCCCGATCTCACCGAGCGGCACTCCGGCGCCGAGCGCGATCGTGCCGAGCGTCTCCGGCTGGATCCCCTTGCCGAGGAAGAGCGCGCCGCCGACGATCATCAGGGCGAACGAGAGGAAGCCGCCGAGGGCGTAGCCGACGATGGCGTTCATCCTGTTCAGGCCGAGATCCTTGGCCGTCCAGCCTTCCTCGACCGCGCCAGACGAGTAGAAGTAGACCTCGTACGGCGTCATTGCCGCGCCGAGCAGTCCAACCGCGAAGTAGGCGAAGAGGAGCTTGTTGCCGGTGGCGACGTGCGGAACGAAGCCGTGGCCGACGGCGCCCCAGTCGGGATGCAGCTTCACCGCCGCGACCGCGAAAACGAGCAGGCACAGGCCGCCGTAGCCGAAGATCCGCTCGATCCAGTTGAAGTTCATGACCCACACGACGATCCCGACGACGATCGTCGCGAGCACGATCAGCAGACGGTAGGGCAGCCCGGAGAGGAGCTGGAGGCAGATCGCGACGCCGCCGACCTCGGCGGTCAGGGTCATCGCGTTGACGATCTCCGCCGCGATCAGCGTGATCAGGCCGGCCTTGAAACCAGTGCGCTCGCGCACTGCGTCGAACACGGCCTTTCCGGACACGGCCGAGACGCGCCCGCACATCTCGGAGTACGTGATGATCCCGGCTACTCCGATCACGATGACCCAGAGGAGCTGGTAGCCGAACGTCGCACCGGCCGCTACGTTGAAGACGAGGTCGCCGATGTCGACGAAACCGCCGATCGCGGCAAGGATTCCCAGAGCAAGGCCAAAGATCTTGTTCAAGCGGAAGCTCCTTGCAGCTGAGGCGGAGCTGTCGCCTGTCCGAGCGAAAAGTTAGTGCGGCGAACCCAGACGCGTAGCGTGTTCATTTGGCCAGCTTGTCCGCTTGGTCGGCGAGTGGCCCGAGCGCGTGCTGGACCGAGCGCGCGACGGCCCGGTCGGAGGGATGGTCACGAAGGGCCCTGAACTGCTCGGCGACCCTGGCGGCGACGTCGGCGGCCGTCCGGACCTTGAACTCGATGCCCGGCGACGTCTTCCGCCTGCCGAGCGAGTCGGCGAAGTTCGCCGCAAGCGTCCCGAGATTGGCGGATTGGATTCGCGTGTACGACCCGGTGCTCTCGCCTTTCAAGACCCTCCCTGCGAGCAGCCCGCCCTCGGTCGCGAGCGAGGAGATCGTCTTCGAATCCTGCTTCAGCGCGTGCTGGTCGACCGTTCCGCCGTTGCAGCCCGATAGCAGCGCGACCGCGCCGACGGCCGCAAGGCAGCGCCTCACTGCTTGGGGATGATGCTGATGGAACCGTTGGATTCGAGAACTGCCCATTTGACC
>JALYLK010000096.1 GCA_030774275.1 Actinomycetota bacterium | reverse complement strand
CTGGCTAACCGGGGTAGAGGTTGGAGCAGGCCCCGTCCAGGTGTCAACGCGGGCAGGTTGACTCCCAGCCGCCGACTGACTTAGGCTCGGCGCCCCGACCCCTTTGCAGCAGGAGGAACGATCAATGGCAGAACCAGAGCGGCACGTCGGTGACGACGAAAGACGGCTTGCGGAGCTGGGCTACAGGCAGGAGCTTACGCGGGCCTGGAGCAGCTTCACCAACTTCGCGATCTCCTTCACGATTATCTCGGTCCTCGCGGGCTGCTTCACCAACTTCTCGTTCGCGTGGACTGCCGGTGGGCCGGCGGCCGTCGCGATCGGCTGGCCGATCCTCTGCGCCTTCGTCTTACTGGTGGCGCTCTCGATGTCCGAGCTGACGTCGGCGTTCCCGACGGCAGGCGGTCCGTACTGGTGGGCGGCGAAGCTCGGCGGCCCCGGCTGGTCGTGGTTTACGGGCTGGTTCAACATGGTCGGCCTCGTCGGCATCGTCGCCGGGGTCGGCTACGGCGCGGCGATCTTCCTCAACGCCGTTCTCAGCCTGTACGGGCTGAAGATTGGAAGCATCGACTTCGCCACGACCAACCCTTCGGCCGTTCTGCATCACGAGTTCGTGCTCTTCCTGCTGATCCTCGTTCTCTACACGGGCGTGAACATCTTCGCCGACCGGCTACTTGCAATCTTCAACAACGTCTCGGTTGGATGGCATGTGCTGGGTGTGCTGGTGATCGTCGGCGTCTTGATCTTCGTCCCGGATCACCACCAGAACACAAGCTTCGTCTTCACACAGACCTTCAACAACACGGGGTTCCACGGCGGAGCCACGCACGGCGCCTTCTTCTGGTTCTACATCCTGCCGATCGGCTTCATCCTGACGATGTACACCCAGACGGGCTACGACGCGTCGGCGCACACTGCCGAAGAGACGCGAGACGCTGCTCTCGGCGCCGCAAAAGGCGTCTGGAAGTCAGTGTTCTACTCGGCGATCGCCGGCTGGTTCGTCCTGCTGGCCTTCCTGTACGCGGCCAGCGACACGAAGGCCGTGGACGCAGCGGGAGGAAGCTCGATCTCGATCTTCAACAGCGCGATGGCGAACCACCTCTGGGGCGCCAAGCTGGTGCTGATCATCGCGACCGTCGGCCAGCTCTTCTGCGGCGCGGCCGGATTGACCAGCGCCTCGCGGACCTGGTACGCGTTCTCGCGCGATCGCGGGATGCCCGGCTGGTGGCTGTTCAGGCGGCTCAACGCTGCGCGCGTGCCGCTCTATGCCGTCGTGGCCGTGTCCGTCGCCTCTCTGATCATCACGATCCCCGCCTACTGGGGCAACAAAGTCGGCACTCCGTGGGCGTACTTCGCGATCACGGCGATCTGCACGGTCGGCCTCTACATCGCCTACATCATCCCGGTGTATCTACGGCTGCGTCAGGGCGACAGGTTCCAGCCCGGGCCGTGGACGCTCGGACGCCACTATAAGTGGGTCAACATAGGAGCAATCGTGTTCGTGATCCTCGTCGTCTATGCCCTCGACATTCCGACCGTTCCCGCCGGCGTGCCGTGGAATAGCGGTTTCCAGTGGACTGCGCTCAACTACTCTCCACTTGTGCTGATCGTTGGGGTGCTCGTTGGGATCTGGTGGGTCGTCGACGCCAAGAAGCGCTACACCGGACCGGTGCGAACGATCGACGAGGCGCCCATGGTCGAGGAGACGCCTCCGGCGGGGACGGCTCCGGCGCCGGGTTCGTAACGGAAGGGTGAAGATGACCGAGGTGATCGGGGCGAAAACGGCGGGCTCCGTGAAAGGCATGCTCGGTATCGACGAGCTGCGCAGCGAGGTCGAGGCAGGAACGATCGACACTGTTCTGACCTGCTTCACCGACATGCAGGGTCGACTATTCGGCAAGCGCGTCGAGGGGGAGTTCTTCCTCGAGGAATCCGCCGCACACGGAATCGAGGGCTGCAACTACCTGCTCGCCCTCGACATGGAGATGGATCCGATCCCGGGATACGACATGGCCAACTGGGAGAAGGGCTACGGAGACTTCAACATGAGGCCCGACCTCGAGACGCTCCGACGGATCCCGTGGCTCGACCGAACCGCACTCGTCGTTTGCGACGTCGGCTGGGAGAACGGAGAGCCGGTCGTCCAGTCGCCGCGCCAGGTGCTGAAGCGCCAGGTCGAGCGGGCGGCCGAGCGCGGCTACCTGCCGATGTTCGGCTCGGAGCTCGAGTTCTATCTGCTCAAGGAGAGCTACGCAGAGGCCTACGCCAAGCACTATCGCGACCTGACGCCGACGATCCCATACATCCTCGACTACCACATCCTCGCGACCACCTTCGACGAAGATGTGATCGGCGACCTTCGCCGCAGCATGCAGGCTGCGGGCATCCCCGTCGAGTCCTCGAAAGGCGAGGCCTGGCCGGGGCAGCACGAGATCAACTTCCGCTTCTCCGACGCGGTGACCACTGCAGATCGTCACGCGATCTACAAGAACGGGGCGAAGGAGATCGCGAACCGGCACGGCCAGGCGATCACCTTCATGGCGAAGCCCGATCACACCTGGATCGGCAATTCCTGCCACATCCATTCCAGCCTCTGGTCCCCGGACGGTTCCCACTCCCTGTTCGTGAGCGAGAACGGACACGGTCCGAGCGCCGCCTTCAACGGCTACCTGGGCGGCCTGGCGGCGCACATGCGCGAGCTGTCTATCTTCGTCGCGCCGAACATCAACTCCTATAAGCGGTACGCGGCGGAGAGCTGGGCGCCGACGACGCTCGCCTGGAGTCACGACAACCGGACGTGCGGCTTCCGGATCGTCGGCCACGGGAACGGCTTCCGGGTCGAGTCGAGAATCCCGGGGGCAGACGCGAACCCCTACCTCGCCTTCGCTGCGATGATCGCCGCGGGTCTGCAGGGGATCGACGACGAGCTCGACGCGCCGCCGATGTTCGAAGGCAATGCATACGCCGACGAATCGCTGCCGCGCGTCCCGTCGACGCTCCGTGAGGCAATCGACGAGCTCGAGAAGTCGACAATGGCGCGCGCGACACTTGGCGACGAGGTTGTCGATCACTACCTCAACTACGCCCGGACCGAACAACGGCTGTTCGATCAAACTGTCACGTGCTATGAACGGGAGCGCTTCTTCGAGCGGGGCTAGACCTGTCGTCGGCATTACGACGTACGTCACGCCGGCGAAGTGGGGATCCTGGGAGCTGGAGGCCGCGCTAGTACCGTCCCAGTACGTGCAGGCGGTCGAGCGGGCGGGCGGGCGACCACTGCTCGTGCCACCGAGCGAGGACGGCCTCGAAGAGACGCT
>JALYLK010000095.1 GCA_030774275.1 Actinomycetota bacterium | reverse complement strand
AGGATCCGGCTCTGCTGGTCGCAGACGACGAAGCCGGTGCCAGGTGCCGGGTAATAGTCGTCCATCAGCTCGAACAGGAAGCCGAAGCCGCAGCGATGGCACGCGACGGCCTGCCTGGTCAGACCTTCCTGGCGGTCGTGGTCGATCGACCGTTCCCTGCAGTTCGGACAGATGAAATAGGGCACGGGATGATGGTAGAGAGAGCGATGAAGCTCAGGTCGAGCTCACGCGCCGGCGCCTGCCGCGCAGCGTGCGCGGGTCGAGCGTCTGCAACGGCGGCACCCTCAAACGGTGGAGCTGGCCGCCGCCGATCCAGCCGAGCCACCGGAAGAACGCAAGCTGCAGGATCGTCGTGAAGATGATCCAGCCCCAGCTCCACCAGTAACCGAAGCCCCACCTGAGCTCCGGGATGTGGCGGAAGTTCTGTCCGTAGAGCCCGACGATGAAGGTCGGAACGAGCAGGATGGAAGCAATTACCGTCAGCCGCTTGACGACCTCGTTCTGATCGTTGGCGATCTTCGCCTGGCTGTAATCGCGGGCGCTCGAAAGCAGGTCCCGCGAGAGGTCGAGCCCGTCGGTCGCCCGAAGCAACTTGTCGTACGCGTCCGCGAAGTCGAGCTCGACGTCGCGCGGCAGCAGTTCCGGACCCTCGCCGACGTCGATCCGGCGGTCGACGATCGAGCGCACCGCGTCTCGCGTAGGCGCGAGTGTTCTCCGCACGTGGAGAAGGTCGTGCCTCAGGTCGGAGATCCGCCCGCGGACCTGGGCCGAGGGCCAGGTTTCGATGCCCTCCTCGAGCTCGTCGATCTCGTCGTTCAAGGCATCGACCAGGTCTAGGAAGTCTTCCGCGATCAGGTCGACGACGCGGTACAGGATGATCCCGGCGCGTTCGTCGTCTTCCTTGTCGATCGAGAGCTGAGCGGGCCCGAGGTCGCAGGCGTAGCCGCGCTCCGGAGTCTTGCGCACCGTTACAACACGCTCGCGCGTCGCGATGACGTCGATCTCCTGGTAGAAGACGCGATCCTCCTCGCGGACCGCGACCGGCAGCAGGAAGACGCCGAAGACGTAGTGATCGTGGCCTTCAAGCCGTGGCCGCGGCTCGTCGTCGTGGCGAGCGGGCTCGAGCAACTGTTCGAGGGCGCGCTCGTGGATCTGCGACGGCAGTACCTTTTTCAGCTCTTCCTCGACCGGGTCGAGGAGGTCGACCCACTCGGCCACGTTAGGCCCGAGGCGCGGTGAGCGCCGTCTCCGCGTGGCCTTTCCGCGCGGAGAGCCAGCGCTCGGCGTCGAGCGCCGCCATCGAGCCCATGCCGGCCGCGGTCACGGCCTGGCGATAGACGTGGTCGACGACATCGCCGGCGGCGAAAACGCCTTCGACGTTCGTCGCAGTCGAGCCCGGCTGCGTGACGAGATAGCCCTCGCTGTCGTGGTCGAGCTGATCGACAAAGAGCTTTGTCGTCGGATCGTGGCCGATCGCGACGAAGAGCCCGTCGGCGGGGATCATGCTGACTTCGTCCGTCTCGAGATTGCGAACCCGGACGCCGGTTAGTTTCCCTTCCTCGGCGCCGAGTGCCTCCTCGACCACCACCGGCGTCAGGAACTCGATCTTCTCGTTGGCGTGAGCGCGGTCGACCATGATCGGCGACGCGCGGAATTCGTTCCGGCGGTGCAGGACCGTGACCTTCGACGCGAACTTCGTCAAGAAGATCGCCTCCTCCATCGCGGAATCGCCGCCGCCGACGACCACGACTTCCTTGTCGCGGTAGAACGCAGCGTCGCAGATCGCGCAGTACGTGACCCCGCGGCCGTGCAGGGCGCGCTCGGAGGCGAGGTCGAGCTGGCGTGCGGTCGCCCCGGTCGCGACGATCACGGTCTCGGCGCGGTACTCGTCGTCGCCGACCCAGACGCGGAAAGGGCGCTCCGAGAAGTCGACGCGCGTGACGTCGTCGGCGAGAAACTCGGCGCCGAACCTCTCGGCCTGGCGTCGGAACTCGCCCATCAGCTGCGGACCCATGATCCCTTCCGCGAAGCCGGGGTAGTTCTCTACGTCGCTCGTGATCATCAGCTGGCCGCCCCACTGAAAGCCTTCGATGACGAGGGGCTCCAGATTGGCGCGGGCGCTGTAGAGCGCAGCCGTATATCCGGCTGGGCCGCCGCCGATGATGATCAGCTCGCGAACTCTGTTGTCGTTCACATTTCCTCCAAATCAACTGGGCCGGTACCGGCCCTCACAGTATTCAACGGATCGGACCGCTTGAAAGTTCCCGCTTTGAATCGGCAAAAGCCAATGCGAGAGACGGGGTCGGAGCTTGCCGGGTTCGCCCTCTAGTACTTGAAGCTCACGTTTCCGGACACCTTTGCTTTGTAGGCGATACAGCGGCCGAGGAGCCGGTGCCGGTAATGGGTCAGCGTCACCATGTAGTTGCCGCTGCCGTTCGACGTCGTCGGCGTCGAAACAGCCTTCAGCGTGTCGGCGACCAGGTACTTCTGGTTCGTGCAGTTCGCTCCACGGTCGAGCGTCGTGATCTTGCCCCCGTGGTTCGTGAAGGTCCCGACGACAGCATCGACCGAGCTGCCGGGACCGCGAATCGTCATCGCAAAGGAGCCGCCGTTGACGTAAGTCGGGTCGGACCCCAGGCGGTCGTGCTTCACTGTCGCGTTCCAGTACGCCGCGCCGCCTGCGTTCCCACTGCCGGTCCCGGCGAAAGAACCGACCGTCGAGGTGAAGGCGTACTCGTAGCCGACGATCTTGAAGCTGGTCGAAACCGGCGACGACGAAGCAGCCGCGGGGCCTGCAACTGCCGCGAGGGCGAGAGGTATGACCATTAACGCGCGAGGCATTGTCATAGGTCGCCAGATAAGACCCGGTGTCTGCAGGCGAAGTTAGGGAGTGGCCTCGCTTCGGCGAAAAGCAGATTCCCGTGCCCGAGTGCGCTTGGCGGAAGATCATGCGCAGGTGGCCTGCGAGGTCGTCGCTGCTCCTCCCTGGGGCCGAGCGACGAGGGTGAGTGCAGAGCGAGAGCTCGAGTCGGCGAGCCGGGGCTGGGACGCCTGGGCTCTGTGGTTAGCCGACGCCCCCGGCGGCAGAAGCTATGGCCGTTGCCCCGACTCACGTGATTGTCGGCAGAGCGACCAGATGGCCTTAGGCGGGCGTCTGGAGCGGTTACCACCAGAAACCCGAGATCGAGGGCCAGGCGGCAAGCCGAACGCCTAGGACGCTTCGTACCGTGCGGCTACCGAACGCCAAGCGCTTCCGCGGTTCGCGGCCCGACGCTCGGGCTACGTCGACGAGCGCTGTCCGAGCTCGTGGCCGAAACGGATGTGTCGCACGCGCCTCGTCTCAAGAGAGCCGAGCGACCACAGCCGAGCTCCTCTCCCCATGCTCCGCTCGGCTCCCAACGCGAGGATAAACCCGGAGGGCAGCGGTACCAAATAAGAGTGGGCGTAGGTGGAGCCGGAGCGTGGCGCCCGTTCCGCTGCGGCTTAGAAGGAGCGCCCCTCGGGGAGAGGCAGAGGTGCTCCGGCTCCATGTGCCGCAGTGGCCCTGGATTGTCCTCGCGAAGTCGGGACGATATACCAGCGCGGGGGACCGTCGTAGTGGCGGGATACGCAAGGTGCAGTCAGGCGGCAAGCCGGGGGGAACAACAGCGCGGCTGTTTCCGCGCGACGAGCGCCGTCAAGTCGAGCGCCTCGATGATTGTCACTCGGCGGACTCTCCGGCGCCGTCGCATCGGCGAGCACGAGGTTGTCGCGCTCCACTGCCCAACTCGCCGACGCTGGCGCCACTTGTCCACCGCGATCGCCCTGACTACTTCTCGGTCAGTGGTCACTCGACGCGGCCCGGCACCCACCCCGTACTACCGGGCGGCAGGTCGGCGCGCCCCTCGATCTGCGCCCGTAGCTCTTCGAGGAAGCGGGCGCAGTCGGCGC
>JALYLK010000094.1 GCA_030774275.1 Actinomycetota bacterium | reverse complement strand
GGCCTCTTCGGCGTCACGCTCTGGATCGGGCCGGCCGGTCAGCCACCAGCCGTCTTCCCGGCGCTCGGCCGGGCGCGCCGCGGCATACGCGAAGACGTGCTCGTCGCTGACCTCTTGCCCCCTGCCGAGCGCCTCGAAGACCGCCCGGCCGGGAAACTCGTCGGGCCGGTAGCCGAGCATCGCCCAGTGTGCGACCTCGCTCGACGGCGCCCGCCCGGGTCCGACCGCGTAGAGCAATCCGCAGGATCCCCGCGCCGCGACAGCGTCGAGGTTGGGCGTCGCCGCCGCCTCGCCCGCCGTCCTTCCACCGAGAACGTCGTGAGCGCGGTCGCCGAGCCCGTCCAGCAGGACGAGGACGATCGGAAGCACGCGCGCAGGCTAAACGAGACACAAGGGGCGGCCCGTAAGCCGCCCCTCGTGTGATTCCGGCGCCACTGACCCCTAGCGGCGCCGAACTGTGATCGTCGGGCTGTAGCCGGCGAGGTAGCCCCCGCCCGCCTGGTTGACGGACATCGCGATGCGAATGCTCGACTTCCCCTTCGGAAGACTGAGCCGGAAGACCGCGCTCGACTTGCCGCCGAGCCGGACCTTCTTCAGCGTTACCCACTGCCCGAAGCGGGAGAGCCGCTGGGCCATGACCGAGTGCGCCGCGTGCGAGGTCGCCGACTGAACGATCGTCGTGAACCTGCCGTTCCGGTGACTGAGCCGGATCCGCGGGCGAACCTGGACGCCCACGTTGACGCTCGTGCGGCCGTTCCACCTCGCCTGGTACTGGGTCAGGATCTTGGGCGAAGGCGAAAGGACGAGATTCCACGCACCGTTCGTGGTCGTCAGAACGGTGGTCAGCTCCGCAAGTGACGTCTGCGGGTACGGCTGCTGGTAGATGGTGACCTTCTCGTTGGCCTTGCCACTCGAGACGACGCCCGAGAGGGAGACCTGCTGCCCGTAGACGATGATCGGCAGCGAGACGCCAACCGTGACGGCCGGCGGCGGACCGGTCACGCTGACCACGCCCTTCACGGCCGCGTTCAGCCCGTCGTGGTAGCGATAGGTGCCCGAGGCATCGAAACGATGTGAATAGGTCTTGCCCGGCCCGAGAATCGGCGAGACGAACGAGCCGTTGTTGGAGACGACCTGATGGTTCTGCGTATCCGTGTTGACCCACTTCACGGTGTCGCCCGCCTTGATCTTCGCGGTCGTCGGAGCGAAGGAACTGCGCTTGATCTGGACTGTCGCGGTCGCAGTCGATGCCGGTGTGGCCGGCGCTGCGCCGACAACCAGGGCGGCGACGGCGACGAATGGGACGAAGAGCTTCTTCATGACCACTAACTCCTTCCGTTGCGGCAAGGGATAAAACGGAGCGGCGGTCGAAAAGTTGCGGCGGCGCTTACACGGTCCTTACGTTCAGCGAGCCATAAAGCCCGCGAACGACGTTCGCAACGCCTGGAGGCACCAGCGACTCCCAGTCGCCGCCATCGCGCATGGCTGCGCGGACGTCGGCGCCGGAGATTTCCTTTTCCGCGCCCTCGTCGAGGATCACCACCTCGTAGCCGGCCTCCCGCAGCCGCTCGAGCTTCGTGCCGCCCCAGGCCGAGAAGAGCCGCAGATACTGAGTGACCCCCTGCGGGACGTAGGCCGACCAGAGCTCGGGTTCGTTGACCGGGAACGGGATCACGTGCACGGCTGCCGGCTCGAGCCCGAGGTCGGCGGCTGCCGCCTTCACCATCAGCAGCCGTTCCGCGTAGGAGAACGGGTTCGACTCGGGCAGATGCCGGAGCGGATCGCTGGCCTCGGGCTTGATGCGGGCCGGGTCGGGGTTGGTGATTCCGATCCAAACCTCGTCGGAGCGCTCGGCCGCCCCACGCAGGTACTCCAGGTGGCCGTTATGAAAGGGCTGGAACCGTCCATGGATCATTCCACGGCGGTTCACTCCACTAATACTCCGCTTCCCTCCTCCACGCGTCCGATCCTCCGGATGAAGAGCTTGCGTGCCTCGAACTCCGCCTCGAGCGCGGCTCCCTGGTCGGCCGGGAGCGAGACAAGAAGTCCTCCGGCGGTCTGCGGGTCGAAGCCGAGCGACACGATCGCCTCCGGTGTCCCGTTCAGCGTCACATGCTCGGCCGCGAAGTCGCGGTTCCGTGGGTCTCCGCTCGTGCGCACGCCCTTGCGGGCGAGGTCGAGTGCCCCGTCGATCGCGGGCAGGCGCTCCCACTCGAGCACCAGTCTGACGTCGCTGCGGTCGGCGACCTCGTGTGCGTGGCCGAAGAGGCCGAAGCCCGTGACGTCGGTGACTGCATTGGGGGTGCGCGCGCGAAGGAGCTCGGCCGCGTCCATGTTCAGCGTCCGCATCCACTGAACGGCCCGCTCGAGCGGCTGGGAGCCGGTCAGGCCGCTCTTGTGACCGCTCATGATCAGGCCGGTTCCGAGCGGCTTCGTCAGGAAGAGCGCGTCCCCTGCGCGGGCGCCGTTCTTGTGCCAGATCGCGTCGGGATGAACCGTCCCCACGACTGCGAGACCGTATTTCGGCTCGGCGTCTCGGATCGTGTGACCGCCGGCGAGTAGCGCACCTGCGGCCCGCACCTGCTGGTCGGCAGCCGCGAAGATGCTCGCGAGAATCTCTGTCGGAAGCTCCTCCGGGAACGCCGCGATCGAGAGCGCGAGCAGCGGCGTGCCGCCCATCGCGAAAACGTCGTTCAGGGCGTTCGTCGCGGCGATCGCGCCATAGTCGGCGCCGTCGTCGACAACGGGGGGGAAGAAGTCCAGCGTAAAGATCAGCGCGCGTTCGTCGTCCAGCCGGTAGACCGCCGCGTCGTCGGCGGGAGCGAGCCCGACGAGCAGATTCTCCGCGTCGGCCGGAACGAAGCCCGCGAGCAGCTCCTCGAGCCGGGCGGCCGAGTACTTCGCGGCGCACCCGCCGCAGGAGGCGAGATCGGTGAGCTTGACGGTGGCGGCTTCGAGATCCATGGCTCTCTCCCCGATGGTTCGGGAACTGTAGGGACTACGTCTCCCTTTCGTCCACAGACGTTTCAGCGGTTCGAGTTATTCCCCGTCGGCAGGCCTTTGAACAAAGGGCGGCGGCCGAAGCCGCCGCCCTTGTCAGGGGAGAGGAGGAGCTAATCCGCGAAAGTCTTGGCACCTTCCGCGGGGAAACTTCTCCTCGTTTCGGTTGGCCGTTCAAGAACCCTTCTCGATCGGCACATCCACGAGATTGCCCCACTCGGTCCACGAGCCGTCGTAGTTCTTGACGTTCTCGTAGCCAAGCAGCTCGCGCAGGACGAACCATGTGTGCGCGCTGCGTTCGCCGATGCGGCAATACGCCGTGACCTGCTTCTCGGGCGTGACGCCCTTGCTCTCGTACAGCTCGCGGAGCTCGTCGGCGCTCTTGAAGGTTCCGTCATCCCGCACGGCGGTCGCCCACGGGATCGAAGCAGCGGTCGGGATGTGCCCCGCCCGTTGCGCGCCTTCCTGCTCATAGCCGGGCGGCGCGACCAGATCGCCTGCGTACTCCTGCGGACTGCGGACGTCGATGAGCGCCTTCGATTCCTCGCCGATCTCCCCGCGGACGGTGTCGCGGTAGGTCCGAATCGACTCGTCCCGCTCGCCGGCCTGGTACTCGGCCTGCCTCGGCTGCGGCGCGTCGGTCGTGAACTCCCGGCTCTCATCAGCCCACTTCTGGCGGCCGCCGTCGAGGATCCGGACGTCCTGGTGGCCGTAGATCTTGAGGTACCAGTAAGCGTAGGCCGCGAACCAGTTGTTCTTGTCGCCGTAGAGGACAAGCGTCGTGTCGTTCGAGATCCCACGCTCGCTCATCAGGCGCTCGAAGGACGGCTTGTCGACGAGGTCGCGCTCGACCGGATCCTGCAGGTCGTCGCGCCAGTGCAGCTTCACCGCGCCCGCGATGTGGCCTTCCTCATAGAGATCGGTGTTCTCGTCGACCTCCGCGACCACCACGTCCTGGTCGTTCAGATGCTCTGCCAGCCAATCGGTCGTGACCAGCACCGGCTTCGCGTATCCATTCTCCGCCATTTCGCCCTCCTTAATGCTTTCCAAACTGAAGTAATGGGTCAGGGCGAGGTTAGCTCAAGCTCAGTGGGCTAGACCGGATCGCCGGATCGCCGCTTCCAGCTCGTCAGCCGACACCGAACCCTCGAACTTGGCCTTGATCACACCGTCAGCGCCGACGACGAAGGTCCAGGGCTCCGACTGCAGGCCCCACTGCCGCATCCAGCGGTTGTAGCCGAGGGCGGGGCGGTTCCGGGTGTAGACCTCGACGTGGATGAATCGCAGGCGCGACTGACCAAGCTGCCTACGCACGTAGTCGACGACATCGACGACCGGCCCGCAGGTACGGCTCGTGCAGAACCGCGGCGTGGCGAAGGTGACGACGAACGGTCTGTGCGCCGCGAGCGAGTCTGCGATCGAGTAGCGAAGCAGCGCGCGGTCGGGCGGCACCCGAGTCGTCAGCGTCGAGACCG
>JALYLK010000093.1 GCA_030774275.1 Actinomycetota bacterium | reverse complement strand
CGTGACGACGAGGTCGGCTCCCCTCACCCAGTCACGGAAGCGCAGGCGCTCGAGCACCTCCCGCGCGCCGGGCACGAGCTCGGCGCCGAGCGCGGCTAGGGCCGCGCCGAGGCCACCTGCAGCGCCGCTGCCGGGCAGCTCGGCGTAAGGCGCAAGCTCGGCCATCGACGCAAGCCGCCGCTCGAATAGCTCAGCCTGCTCAGGTGTCGCGCCCTTCTGGGACGCGAAGCGCCGGGCCGCGTCGCGGAGGGGGACGAGTGCGTCGCAGAGGACGGTCGTCGGTGCCGGTAGTTCGTCGAGCGCCTCCCGCAGGCCGGCGCCCCCGTCCACGGTCGCCGTACCACCGAGGCAGACGAGCAATCGCTCCGCCTCGACGCAGGCGATCAGCTCGCCCAGGCCGCGGCTGGAGGCGGCCAGCGGCTCGAGCCGCTGTGGGTCAAGCGGGATCACGTCGGCCGCCTCGACGACCGCGGTGCCGTCGGCCAGCGTGCGGACCGGCGCCTCTCGCGGAAGCCCGAAAGCGTCGGGCACGCGCACGCGCTCACGGACACGCGCACCGAGAACCTCGGCCGTCCCCTCGCCGCCGTCGGCGATCGGCAGCTCGACTGCCTCGGTCCCGCCGAGGCGAAAGCCGTCGGCCAGGAACGCAGCCGCTTCCCGCGCCGAGAGAACGCCCTTGAGGCTAGCCGGTGATGCGAGCGCGCTCACGCGATTCCGCGACACGAGCGTCCTCGTCCTCAGGCAGCTCGACCGCCTCCGCGCCGGGCATCACGCGCAGCATCGCGAACGACAGCCCCTCGCGCGCGAGGAAGAGCATGCCGACCCCCACGCCGACCGAGGCCTCGATCGCCTGCAGCCCGAAGCCGAAGGCGATCCCGCGTGCCTTTGCGACGCCGTAGGCGATCAGCGGCAATGCAACCGCGGCCTGGACGAGCCCGACATTGCCGGGCCAGAGCGGGAAGATCGTCGCGACGTTGACCAGGACGAGCACGAGCGCGGCGGCCGGAAGGCCCGCGTAGATGTGGAAGGCGCGCATGGTCACGAAGACCGCGAGCAACTGGCAGAACCAGCCGAGGCACTGGAAAAACGCGGCGGCGATTGCAGGCCCGGGTGAGTGAAGCACCGCCAGCCCCTGACCCGCCATGGCGAGCAGGCGCCGGACCCGCCCGAGCTCGTCAAGGACCGGGCGACGGTGCCGCCGCGCGCTGGCGAGACCGAACGCGAACAGCGCGAAGCCGACTCCGAGCACGATCTCCAGGCTCGTGTAAGCCCAGTGCGGCACTTTCGCGGTGAACAGCGCGTAGGTAACGAGCAGGAGTGACGGAATGAGATCGAAAAGCCGGTGCGCGAACACGGTTCCGATCAGCGCAGCCCAGACCCCGTTCCGCCCGGGCATCTTGCGGGTCAGGACGCCCACCCGGGCGAGCTCGCCGATCCGTCCGGGCAGCACCGCGTTCGCAAACAGGCCGACCGAGAAGGCCGAGAAGACGAGCTGGAAGCGCGGACGCGGCGGTGGTATCGCCTGGTCGATCACGATCTTCCAGGCGAGCGCACGAACCAGCACCGATACGAGATTGAGGCCGATCGCAGCGACGACCCACTCCCAGCGGACGATTGCGAACGCATGTCCGACCTGGGCCCAGTCCGGCCCCCGCCACCAAAAGAGGGCGCCGAGGCCAGCCCCGGCCACGAGGACGACAGCGAGCCGCAACCAGCGGCTCCGCGCCAGCGCAGCCAGATTCACCCCGCCGCCGCGAGCGTGGTAGGGGACTCCTCGGTCACCAGCTCGTAGATCGTGAGCAGGCGGCGGCCGATGTCGTCCCACGAGTACGCGCGGGCCCGCCGGCGGGCGCCGGCGGCGAACTCGAGCCTCCGCGGCTCGTCCGCGAGGAGGCTCACGATCGCCTCGGCGAGCACCCGCGGTTGGTCTGGCGGCACGAGGACACCCGTCTCCGCAGTCATCACGTCACGATATCCCGGGATGTCCGAGGCGACGACCGGCGTCGCGCAGGCGAACGCCTCTGTCAGGACCATCCCGAAGCTCTCGCCGCCGAGCGACGGTGCCACGAATGCCTTGGCCTTCATCAACTCGTTCGTTCGCTCCTGCTCGGAAACGAAACCGAGCGCGTCGATTCCGTCGTCCGGGATGCGGAGACGCGTCAGCAGCAGGCGAACCTGCAACGGGTCGGCACCCAGGACGCGGAGGCGCGCACCCGTCTGACGCCTGACCTCGGGCCAGGCGCGCAGCAGCACCTGCAGGCCCTTCCGCGGTTCGTGGCGGCCGACGAAGACGACTCTGTTCTCCCGCGAGCGGGGATCGGCCTGCTCGGGGAGCGCGACTCCGTTCGGGATCACCTCGTAGTCACCGGGGAGAAACCGGCTCACCGTCGTAGCCGCGTCCGGCGAGACCGCGATCCGGTGGTCGAGCCGCTCGGCCAGGAAGCCCCAGACCGGAGTCGCGAGCTTCATCCAGGCGAGATCGCCCGATGCATGAAACGTGGCGACGAGCGGCACCCGCGCGAACGAGAGCGCGGCAACCCCGATCGCAGGGGTCATCGGCTCGTGAACATGGACGACGTCGAAGCGTTCACGCTCGAGCACCTGCCGCACCCGGAAGATCGCGTTCGGGCTCATGACGATGTTCGGCAGCGCGCCGTTTGCGGGCACGATCACCGAGCGCCCCACGGGGATGACGTGCGGGGGAGGTGCCTCGTGCCGCCCTTGCCGGGGGTGGAGGTAATTCGTCAGCCGCCCGGGCGGATCGTGGCCGATCACGATGCGCGCGTCGGCGCCCAGTTTCTCCAGGGCCCGCGCCTGGTGGTCAGCGTGCTCCGGAACCCCGCCCCAGAACGACCACGAGTACGGGACGATTATCCCGATCTTCATGCCGGGGGATCATGCCCGAGTTGAGCGACCCGCAGGCCGGCGCAGCCCGGCCACGCACTAAAGTTCAGCCGGCGCGGCCGTCGCCGGCGACCGCGCGACCCGGCTCCGCGGGCTTCGCCGGCTCGGGCGTCCGCCGAGCATCGACGCTCGCGCGCGCCAGCGTCGCCTTGTCCACGTTCAGCGGGTGGTGGCAGGCCGCGAAGTGACCGTTGCCGTAGTCCACGAGGGGCGGCTCGACCTGGGTGCAGATCTCGGTCGCGTAGCGGCAACGCGGATTGAAACGACAGCCCGAAGGTGGATTGATCGGCGAGGGCACATCGCCTTCCAGCACGATCCGCTCGCGGGCGGCCGACTCCCGCGGGTCCGGGATCGGCACAGCAGAAAGCAGCGCCTCCGTGTAGGGCATGATCGGCCGCTCGTAGAGTTCCTCGGCCGGCGAGATCTCGACGATCTTGCCGAGGTACATGACCGCGATCCGGTCCGAGACGTGGCGGACGACGCCGAGGTCGTGGGCGATGAAGACGTAGGTGAGGTCGAACTCCTCCTGCAGGTCGGAGAGCAGGTTGATCACCTGCGCCTGGATCGAGACATCGAGGGCCGAGACGGGCTCGTCCGCGATCACGAGCTTCGGCCGCAGGGCCAGTGCCCGGGCGACGCCGATTCGCTGCCGCTGGCCGCCGGAGAACTCGTGCGGATACCGGTTGTAATGCTCCGGCGAGAGCCCGACCTTCTGGAGCAGTTCCTGGACCTGCCCCTTCCGCTGGCGGCGGTCGCCGATCTTGTGGATCTCGAGCGGCGCGCCGATGATCGAGCCGACGCGCTTGCGCGGATTCAGCGACGCATACGGATCCTGGAAGATGAACTGCAGCTCGCGACGCAACGGACGCATTTCGCTCCGCGACAGCTTCGAGATGTCCTGGCCGTCGAAGACGATGCGGCCGTCGGTGAGCGGGTAGAGCCGCACGAAGCAGCGACCGAGCGTCGACTTGCCGCAGCCGGACTCGCCGACGAGCCCGAGCGTCTCGCCGTGCCGTACCTCCAGCGAGACGTCGTCGACCGCGTGCACCCGCGCCACTTCCCGTTGAACGAGGACGCCGCGCTTGATCGGAAAGTACTTGAAAACGTGCTCTGCCTCGAGCAGCGGTCCCTCTGTTTGCGTGCTCACGCGCTCTCCGCCAATTCAGGATGAATCGTCGTGTCGCGCCGGTCGCGTTTGTCCTCGACCGAGAGGTGGCAGGCGTCGAGATGCCCGCTGCCAACCTTTGACGTCAGCAGTGGATCCTCGACCTTGCAGCGGTCGAAAGCCTGCGGGCATCGAGGCCGAAAGCTGCAGCCGGCCGGCCGGTTGATCATCGACGGCGGCTGGCCCGCGATCGCAGTCAGGCGGCGCGGCTTTGGCCGGTCGAGCCGGGCGATCGAGCCGAGCAGCCCCCAGGTGTACGGGTGCTGGGGGTCGTAGAAGATCTGATCCTTGTCGCCCTCCTCGACGATCCGGCCCGCGTACATGACGAGGATCCGATCGGCGATGTCGGCGACGACGCCCAGGTCGTGCGTGATCAGGACGACTGCCGAGCCGAAGTCGCGCTTCAGGTCCTTGATCAGCTCGAGGATCTGAGCCTGGATCGTGACGTCGAGCGCCGTCGTCGGCTCGTCGGCGATCAGCAGATCGGGGTTGCACGAGAGGGCGAGCGCGATCATCACCCGCTGCCGCATCCCGCCTGAGAATTGATGCGGGTAGTCGTCGATCCGCTGTTCCGGCTTGGGGATGCCGACCTGCCCAAGCAGCTCGATCGTTCGCCGCCGGGCCTGGCCCTTCTTGAGTTTGTAGTGCTCGTTGAGTTGCTCCTCGATCTGCCAGCCGACCGAGTAGACGGGGTTGAGCGAGGTCATCGGGTCCTGGAAGATCATCGCGATCTCCTCCCCGCGGACCTCGCGCATCGCGTCCTTTGAGAGCCCCATCAGGTTGCGCCCCTTGTAGATGATCTCGCCCTGGTACATCACGTTCGGGTCCGTGATCAGCCGCATCACGGACATCACCGTCACGCTTTTGCCCGAGCCGGACTCGCCGACGATCCCGAGTACCTCGCCTTCGCTGACCGTGAACGAGATCCCGTCGACGGCATGGACGATTCCATCCTCGGTCCGAAACGAGACCTTGAGATCGCGGACTTCGAGGAGTGGTTCAGCCATTACGCGGGCCTCACTCTGGGGTCGAGCCACGCGTAGACGAGATCGACCAACGCACTCGCCAGCGTGATGAAGAAGGCGCCGTAGATCACCGTTGTCAGAATGATCGGCAGGTCGAGGGACGTCAGCGCGTTGTAGGTGAGATAGCCGATTCCCGGCAGGCCGAAGACAACCTCGACCAGCAGGGCGCCGCCGCCCACTAGCACCCCAAAGTCGAGGCCGAACAGGCTCACGAAGGTGATCAGCGAGGTTCGCAGCGTGTGCCGCATCAGCACGCGGCGCTCCGAAAGGCCCTTCGCCCGTGCCGTGCGGACGTAGTCCTCGTTTTCGGTCTCGATCAGATTCGCACGCAGCACCCGTGCGTAGAAGCCGATGTAGAGGACGGAGAGCGTCAGCCAGGGGAAGATCAGGCCCTCGAACCATTTGACCGGATCCTGGGTGAGCGGCGTGTACCCGAGCGGCGGCACCCAGCTGAAGAGGAAGAAGCCGTGAGCCCGGCTCTGCGTCACGAGGTTGACCATCTCGCCGAGCCAGAACACAGGAATCGAGATGCCGATCAACGCCAGGATCATTAACAGCGGGTCGATGATCGTCCCCCGGAAGACGGTTGCGGCCACGCCGATCAGGATGCTGAACACGATCCAGATCACAGCCGCTCCGAAAATGAGCGACAGCGTCACCGGCGCCGCGGCCAGGATCTCGGGAATTACCTTCGTGTGACTGCCGTACGAGATCAGATCCCGGCTGATGAAGATGTGCTTCATCATCAGCCCGTACCGCACGGGCAGTGGACGATCCAGTCCGAACTCGTGCTTGATGTTCTTGATCGTCGCGGCCGTCGGATTGCGCCCAGCCATCTGGCGCGCCGGATCGACGCCGGGGGTCGCGAAGAAGATCAGGAACACGAGGATGGAGATCGCGAACAGCACGACGACCAGCCAGAGCAGTCGGCGAATGATGAAGGTGGCCATCTCTACCTCAACCCTTCGTCCGCAGCTTCGAGCGCGGGTCGAGCGCGTCGCGAAGGCCGTCGCCGAGGACGTTCAGGGCGAGAACGGTCAGCACGATCATGATTCCGGGCGCGATCGCGACCCATGGTCGCGTGTAGAGCAGGCCCTGTCCGTCCTCGACGATCGTTCCCCAGCTCGCCTGCGGAGCCTGGACGCCGATCGATAGGTACGAAAGCGCCGCCTCGGTGAGGATCGTGGTCGCGATGATCAGTGGCATGAGCACGATCACGGTCGAGGCGACGTTCGGCAGGATCTCGTTGAAGACCAGGCGTGTATTCGAGGCTCCTTGGGCGACCGCGGCCTCGACGAACTCACGCTCGCGGAGCGACAAAACCTGGCCGCGAATCGGTCTGAAGATGTAGGGCACGTAGACGATTCCGATGATCACGAGCGGGATCCAGAGACTGCCCGGACTCACGTGCAGGAAGCCGATCTTGAGGCCGTTCGGCGCAGTCAGCAGCACGGTCGCCAGCGAAATCGCGAGCAGGTAGACCGGGAAGGCCCAGATCAGGTCCATCAACCGCGAAAGGAGGTTGTCCGTCCAGCCGCCGAAGAAGCCCGCAATCAAGGCGAACACGACCGCGAGCAGCGAGGCGAGCACCGCCGATCCGATGCCGATCTCGAGCGAGGCACGGCCGCCGTAGAGAACCCGCGCGGCCACGTCGCGTCCCTGGCTGTCAGCCCCCAAGAAGTATTTTGCGTGCCAGGTGGGCCCAACCGGAGTCTCGCCTAGCCCGAGCTTCCCGCCCCCCTGCTGGATCACCTGAATCGTCTTGCCGTTCTGGGTGAACGTCCCCGAGAGGTTTGAGACGAAGGGGTCGGTATCCGCGACGTACTTCGAGTAGAGCGGAGCCGCGAAGCTGACCGCGACGATCAGAACGAAGAGGACCGCGGCCGCGATCGCAAGCTTGTTGCGCAGGAACCGACGGCCCGCGAGCTCCCACGGGCTCCGACCGACGACCTCGCCACCGACTTCTTCGGTGTCGAGAGTCGCGATCTCGGCTTCAGGCTCGAAGACCGTCATGCCGAACTGCGCCCTGCCGCTCGAATGGCGGCTACGCCTACTTCACCGAGGCCTGGTCGATGAGGAAGTACCACTGCGGGCTGAACTGGAAGCCCTTGACCCGCTTCGAGACGAAGTTCAGGTACTTCGGATTGAACATCGATACCCACGGCGCCTGATCCGTGACGGCCTTGTCGACCGCCGCCCACTTCGTGTTTGCGCCGCTCTGGTCGGTGATCCCCTGCTGCAGCGCCGCGTTCATCTGGGCCTGAATCGGCTGGTTGCAGAACTCCGCGATGTTCGGGCTCGCGTTCGAATTCGGCACGAAGCTGCTGCAGCCGAGCAGAATATTCAGAAAGTCCGAGGCGGCCGGGTAGTCCTGGTACCAGCTCGAGTAGCAGAACTGGATCTTGTTCTTCGAGTTCTGGCAGTACGGATATTGGATGTCCGCCGAGAGTGCCTGCAGTTGCGCCTTGTAGCCGAGCTTGTTCAGAAGGCCTACGAAGTAGAGACCGTACGCCTTGTTCACGTCGGTCGTGTCCGTGTTGACCTTCACGGTCGCGCCTTTCGTCCCGGAGGCGTTGATCAGCTGTTGCGCCTTGGCCATGTCGGGTGCCGTCCACTTGCCACTTCCGGGGTTCTTCGTGTACGGGCAGTAGGCCTGATAGCCCGGGAAGCTGGGCGGGAGGATCTGGCAGGTCGGCACGGCCAGCTTGGGGCCGCCGTAGATCTTGACCAGCGCGTTCCGGTCGGTGGCGAAGTTGACGCCCTGTCGCGCCTTGAGGTTGTTGAACGGCGGAATGCGAACGTTGAAGGC
>JALYLK010000092.1 GCA_030774275.1 Actinomycetota bacterium | reverse complement strand
GGCGCGGAGAAGATCGTCGCGTTCCTTGTGGAGCGGAAGGCTCTATGAGCACGCTCGTCTTCCTCGAGCATCACGACGGCGAGCTGCAGAAGGACTCGCTGGGCGTCCTGGGCAAGGCCGCGCAGCTCGGAGGCGACGTCGCGGCGGTGATCGCCGGCTCCGGCGTGGAGGCCCTCGCGGCGTTAGCCGGCCGGTTCGGCGCGGCGAAGGTCTACCTCGCCGACGACCCGGCGCTCGAAGCTCCGCTTCCCCAGCCCCGCGTGGACGTGACCGCGGACCTGGTCCGGGGCCATGGCTTCGACACCGTTCTCTTCGCCGCGACCGTGCTGACCGCGGATGTCGCAGCCGGTCTTGCGGCGCGGCTCGACGCCGGCCTGAACTGGGATCTCGTCGACCTGACCCAAGAAAACGGGAAGCTCGTCGGCAAGCGCCCGGCTCTCGACGACACCGTCTACGTCGATGTCGGCTGGAAGAGCGAGCCACGACTCGCCCTCATTCGCACCGGCACCTTCGATCCCGTCGAGAGCGGAGGGGAGGCGGAGGTCGAGCGTCTGGAGGTCCGGCTCGAGGACTTCTCCACTCGGGCGAAGATGATCGAGCAGGCGCACGAGGAGAGCGAGGGCCCGTCGATCGAGGACGCCGAGGTGATCGTCGCCGGCGGTCGCGGTCTCGGTGGGCCGGAGAACTTCGGATTGGTCGAGGAGCTCGCAAAGGCGCTCGGCGGCGCAGTCGCGTCCACGCGCGCCGTGGTCGACGCGGGCTGGTACCCGTACGCGACCCAGGTCGGGCAGACGGGCAAGACGGTCTCTCCCCGTCTCTACATCGCGGTCGGCATCTCCGGCGCGGTCCAGCACAAGGTGGGGATGCAGGGCTCGAACATGATCGTCGCGATCAACAAGGACCCCAATGCGCCGATCTTCGAGTACGCCGACCTCGGCGTCGTCGGCGACCTGCACGAGATCGTCCCGAAGCTGACCGAGCTCCTCCGGCAGCGCCGGGCGGCGTGACGGGCGCTCACCGTTTTCCCGCGGGACCGGGTCCCCGGACAGGTCCGGGGACCCGGTCGGCAGACATGGCCCCGGACGCGGTCGCAACGGTCGAGCGATGAAGCCGTCCGACTTTCCGCCGCCCTTCGACGTCTCGGAGGCGATCGCACCGCCCACCGATCCCGAGGACGAGCGGATCGAGGTCGGCGTCGCCATCGTCGGCGCAGGGCCGGCCGGGCTCGCCTGCGCGATTCGGCTGGGACAGCTGCTCGAAGGCGCCCCGGCGGTCGCCGAACGTCTTGGCGAGGTCCCGGTCGCCGTGATCGAGAAAGGCAAGCAGGCCGGTTCGCATCTTCTGTCCGGCGCGGTCGTCAATCCGCGCGCGCTGCAACGACTCTTCGCAGGCCGCAAGCGGCTGGACGAGATGCCTTTCTACGGCCCCGTCGACCAGGAGTCCGTCTACTTCCTCACCCGCAACCGCGCGGTCAGAATCCCGACGCCGCCCACCATGAAGAACCACGGCAACCGGGTCGCCTCGCTGTCGGAGCTCGGCCGCTGGCTGGCCGGACAGGCCGAGGAGGCCGGCGCGCTGATCCTTCCGGAGACGGCAGCCACCAAGCTGCTCGTCGACCACGGACGCGTCCGTGGCATCCGCACGGGCGACAAGGGCCGCGGACGAAACGGCGAGGAACTGCCGAACTTCGAGCCCGGCTCAGACGTGGTCGCCCGGCTGACCGTGCTCGCCGAGGGCACGCAGGGCCACCTGACCGGGGCGGTGATCGAGCAGTTCGGGCTCGAGGGCGAGAATCCGCAGGTCTGGGCGCTCGGCGTCAAGGAGGTGTGGCGGGTCGCCAAGCCGTTGCGGCGAGTGATTCACACGCTGGGCTGGCCGCTCCGCCCAGCCGCGAAATACCGCGAGTTCGGCGGCTCCTTCATCTACCCGATGGGCGACGACATGCTCACCCTCGGGATGGTCGTCGGGCTCGACTACCGCGACGTCGAGCTCTCCGTCCACGATCTGCTCCAGGAGCTGAAGACACATCGGCTCGTGCGGAAGCTGCTCGACGGCGGCGAGCGGATCGCCTGGGGCGCGAAGACGATCCCGGAAGGCGGATTGCTCTCGCTGCCCAGGCGCCTACACGCGCCCGGGCTCCTTCTGTGCGGCGACGGGCCCGGGTTCGTGAACGTGCCCGCGCTGAAGGGGATCCACTATGCGATCGAGACGGGCTCGCTCGCGGCCGAGGCGGCCTTCGCGGCGCTGCAGCGCGGGGAGGCCGTCGGCCGCCGTGGCGCGCTCGCCTCCTATGACGAAGCGGTCCGGCAGAGCTTCGTCTGGCGTGACCTCGAGCAGGTGCGGAACATGCGTCAGGCCTTCAGCCGCGGATTCTGGGTGGGCGGCGCAGCGGCCGGTGCGATGACCGCGAGCCGCGGCAAGTTCCCGCCCGGAGACGCAGGGACCGAGCCGGATGCCGACCAGGAGCTGATCCGCACCGAACGGGCGCGGAGCTACCCGACGCCGGACGGGAAGCTCGTGTTCGACAAGCTCTCTTCGGTCTTCCTCAGCGGCAACAAGACGCGTGACGATGCACCGAGCCACATTCGCGTCCAGACCGCGGTTCCCCCGGAAGTCGCCGAGCTCTGGGCACGAATGTGCCCGGCGCAGGTCTACGAGCCGACGGAGGGTGGAGTGGAGGTCACGGCCTCAAACTGCGTGCAGTGCGGTGCGATCACGGCGAAGGGAGGCCGCCTCACTCCCGCGGAGGGTGGCTTCGGGCCCGAATACACCCTCACCTGACGACGAGCGCCGGGCTGAATGTGTCGTCGAGCAGCGACCAGACACGGAACCTCGAGCCGCGGCCGGCAGAGACCTGCCGTGTGAAGAATCCCTGGTTGCCACTCACGCTGACTGGTCCGACTCCGAGCCAGCTTCCGCCTCCCCAACGCTGGAGCAAGTAGGGCTGAGGGCCCGAGCGGGGACGGACCTGGCCCCACAGCGTCGCCCGGCCGCCTCGCCGGTCGAGCTCGGCGAGCGGCAGCATGAACGAGAAGAAGGAGGGCTTGACCACGTCGCGGGCGGTGAAGAAACCGCTCGCCCAACGCCCGACAACCTGCTCGTCGCGGATCAGGAAGTTGATCAGCAGGTCGACGCGCGGCGCCTGGTACACGCGCCTCGCGGCCTCTGCGAGATAGCGCGCCTGCAGCGCGGGGGAGACACCGCGGTAGCGGTCCGGCGGATTCGTCTTGTACCCGTACTCGGTCAGCCAGACGTGCTTCGGGCCGAAGTTCCTGCTGACGCCCTCGAGCAGGCACTGGAGGCTGGCCATGGTCAGCCAGCGGGTACAAGGAAGCGTCTGTAGCGGCGTCTCGGGACGCCCGCGGCCGAACCAGCGTGGGTACGGATGATGTGAGTACACGTCGAATCTGGCGCCCGCTCGGCGCATCCCGTTCATGAACGTCACGGCTGAGAGCGCCGTCCGCGTGGCTCGCGGAGAGGTCGCTCCACCGGCGACGACGTTCCGCGAATTTGCCGCGTGCAGCGCGGCGGCCGTCGGGTTGAGCAGCCGCTCCACATAGAGGCGCGGCGAGTTCGGGTCGAGGCCGCCGAGCTGATTCGGCTCGTTCCAGACCTCCCACTTGTGCACCCAGGGATAACGCTTCGCCGCCGCGGTGGCGAAGAGTGCCAGCGCCGACGGGCTCTTCGGCGCCCAGTTCGGCTTCTGCCAGCCATTCGCCCAGCGGGGCGTGCCCCAGAGCGTCAGCAGGACGTCGATCCCGTGCGTGTGTAGGCCGCCGAGCAGCGCGTCCGCTGAGCTCCAGTCGTAGGCAGGATCGGCCGGGTTTGCCGGCTCCCGCGGCCGCGACGGGGCGACGTGATCCCAACGGAGCGTGTACCGGACGACGTCGACACCGAGCTGGTCGAGCATGGCGAGCCGCTCTTCGAGTGACCACATCTTCTGAGTCCCGACCTCGAGCCACACATCGTCCTGGACGCCGTACTGCGCCTTCCAGGAGGCAGATGCCGTGGAGGCTGTCGCCGCGAGCGCAACCGCGGCTAGGCCGGCGACGAGAGCAAGGAGGCTCACCTTCACGGTTACTGATTCGGAGTGAACCACCAATTCCTCAAGAGGACGTAAACGAAATGGCTACGGTCAGGGCGTGGCCTCGTCGATCGTCACCAGGGCCGATGTCCTCGCCGCGCGCGAGACGATCGCCGGACGGGTGCACAGGACGCCGATGTTCAGCTCTGCCTCGCTCGAGCGTGCGCTCGGTGTGCCGGTTCACCTGAAGGCCGAGCTGTTCCAGCGCACCGGCTCCTTCAAGCCGCGCGGCGTCCTCAACAAGCTCGCCTCTCTGACGGCCGAGGAGAGGGCGCGCGGCGTGATCGGGATCTCGGCCGGCAACCATGCGCAGGCGCTCGCGTACGGGGCCGCCCTCGAGGGCACCGACGCGTTGATCGTGATGTGGCAGGGCGTCAGCGAGCAAAAGCTCGAGGCGACGAAGGCCTACGGCGGCACGGTCGACCTCGAGGCGTCCGACCCCGGAACCGCGTTCGAGCGTCTCGATGAGCTGATTGCCGAGACAGGCCGCACGCTTGTTCACGGATTCGACGATCCGGCTGCGATCGCCGGGCACGGGACGATCGCCCTCGAGCTCGAGGAAGACGTCCCGGAGGCGAACGTGACCGTCGTTCCGACAGGAGGCGGCGGGCTCGTCAGCGGGATCGCGGCCGCAGCGGAGGGGCGGGTCGTCGCCGTCGAGCCCGAGGGCTCACGCGCCTTGCACGAGGGCCTTCTGGCGGGCCGTCCTGTGACCGTCCAGCCCCACTCGATCGCGGACGGCCTCAGCGCGCCGTTTGCCGGTGTGAACTGCATCGCGGTTTGCCAGGCCCGAGGGGTCGAGTCCGTGCTCGTCAGCGAGGAGGAGATCGAAGCGGGCTTCCGCTTCCTCTACGGCCGGGCGAAGCTCGCCTGCGAGCCGGCCGGCGCAGTCGGAATTGCCGCCCTTCTGGCCGGGAAAGTCCCGCTGAACGGGGCAAAGGCGATTGCTGTTGTCGTCTCGGGAGGCAACGTCTCGGCCGAGACTGCGGCTGCTATTCTGGCCGGACGATGAAGCCCGGCATCCATCCTGAATACGTGCTCGCAACGGTTCACTGCGCGTGCGGAAACGAGTTCCAGACCCGTTCTACGAAGCCGGAGCTCCACGTCGAGATCTGCTCGAACTGCCACCCGTTCTACACCGGCAAGCAGAAGCTCGTCGACACCGGCGGCCGGGTCGAGCGCTTCCAGCGCCGCCTCGAGCGGGCGCAAGCCGCCAAGTCGACCTAACCAAGAGCATGAGCTCGCTAATCGGAGGACAGGCCGTCCTCGAGGGCGTGATGATGCGCGGCGCGTCGAACTGGGCCGTCGCGGTCCGGAAGCCCGACGGAGACATTGCGCACATCAGCAAGCCGATCGTCTCGCCGATGACCCGTCATTGGGTGCTGCGGCTGCCGATCATCCGCGGCGTCGTCGCCCTGGGCGAGTCGCTCGCCATCGGCTTTCGTGCGCTGGCCATCAGCGCCAACTACGCGGCCCAGGAAGAAGGCGACGAAGAGGTTCAGACCGAGCTCAGCCGCGGGCAGCTGATCTTCGCCTTCGCGATCGCAATCGGCTTCGCGGTGCTCCTGTTCAAGGTCGGGCCGGCGCTGCTGACGGACTGGATCGGAATCCAGGCCCGCTGGTTCGTGATCGTCGAGGGCCTGATCCGCGTCACCGTCTTCGTGCTCTACCTGGCCCTGATCTCGTTGCTTCCAGACCTCCGCCGCGTCTTTCAGTACCACGCCGCGGAGCACAAGGCGATCAACGCCTATGAAGCGGGCGAGGAGCTCGAACCGGCCCGCGTGCAGAAGTTCTCGCTGATCCACCCGCGCTGCGGAACCGCGTTCCTGCTCTGGGTGATGGTGATCGCGATCTTCGTATTCGCCTTCTTCGGGCGGCCTACCTGGTACTGGCTGATCGCGACGCGAATCCTGCTGCTGCCGGTGATCGCGGGGATCGCCTACGAGGTGATCCGCTTCGCGGGCAAGCACGCGGGCAACCGCATCCTGATGGCGCTGCTCGCGCCCGGTCTCTGGCTGCAGCGCCTGACGACGCGCGAGCCGACGCTCGATCAGCTCGAGGTCTCGATCCGGGCTCTCCGCAAAGTCCTCGAGCTCGAAGGGCGGAGCGCCACGCCCGAGGCCGAGCGCGTCGAAGTTATGGCGTAGGCGCCACAGCCGCCAGCCGCTCACGTGTGCGCCCGGCCATGACCAGGTTCTCTTTCCGCTCGTAGCGGTCGAGCGCCTGCGTGAGCGCGGCGGCTGCGTCGTCGGGCTTCCCGCCAAGTCTGAGCACTTCGCCGAAGTCGGCGTAGACATCTCCCTGCTCGTTGAGCATGTCGGTCTGATCACAGATCGCGACCGCCTCACGGGCCAGCCGCTCGGCCTCGGCGTGCTCGCCACGGCGTGCGAGCACCTTGGCCCTGACTTGCCGCCAGCGCATCCCCGTCCCGGGGTCGTTTCTCGTGTCGCGCTCCGCCGCACGGCTGGCCCAGGCGTCGGCCTCGTCAAGCCGGTCTAGCGCATAGAGCGCCTGCGCGAGGTTCGCGGCCGCGAACGCCTGGGTGTTCTGGTCCCCCACCTCCAGCTGCAGGCTCCACCCTTCTGCTCCAAGCTCGGCGGCGGCGGCGGGATCGCCTGCCCAGAGCTCTACCCAGACGGACTGGAAGGCGGTGAGGTGCGCGAGGAGGACGCCGCCGCCGCGCTCCTTCAGCTCGGCAAGTGTTTCGGCGAGGATCGCGCGTGCCTCGTCGAAGCGACCGAGCATCGCCAGTGCCACGGCCCGATGGGCGAGAAGGTGATTTCGCTCTGCTGGTGGCTCGTTCTCGTCGAGCCACTCGAGCAGTTCGGCCGCGGGAGTCGTGCCAAGGGCGCGAAGACCGGCGCGCCAGCCCAACATCTCAGCCGGCAGGTGTCCCGCCTGCCGAGCGTGGGCGAAGGCCCGGTCATAGGCCTCCAGTGCTGCGTCCATCTGCGCGCCCGCGAACGCCATCTGCGCGAGCCCGGAGTAGGCGATGAAGAGAGCCATGTCGTCTCCGGCGGCCTCAAACACGGGTAGTGCCTGATCGACGAGCGCTACCAGCTGCTCGGTGGCGCCGTCCGGCTCCTGGGTGAGGCGGAACACGCCTCCCTGGATCCTTCCGCAGAGCTCGCCGACGCGATCGCCGGTCGCGGAGGCACGTTCGGCGAGGGCATCTGCCCGCCTAAGCGCGGCGTCTTCCCCGCCTGTCCAACTCAGGGCTTCGCCGAGCTCGCTTTCGAGGGCAAGATCAAGCTCGCCGGCTGGCACAAGCGCGGCCGCGCGATCCAAGAGATTCACGGCGGCGCCATAGTCCTGGCGGAGGGCCGCTCGCCGGCCGCCAGCCGCCAGGCGCTGACGCGCCTCACCGGCCAGGGTGCCGTCGTCAGGCGTCCCGAGCTCCTGTCGGTAGCCGAAGGCTCGTTCGAGGTGATAGCCAAGGAGCTCGTCCTGCTCGACGAGCTCGGCACCGTGCTTCTGTAGCCAGGCTGCGTAGCGCTCGTGGAGGTCCGCCCTGGTCGCCTTCGGTAGGGCCTCGTACGCCGCGTCGCGAAGTAGCAGATGTCGAAAGCGGAAGCCGTCCTCGCCGGCGAGCTGCGGCTTGTCGGGCCTGATCAGCTCCTTGCGCACGAGCGCGGCGAGGCGGGGCGTCACCTGGGTCTCTTCGCGTGAGAGCGCTTGGACGGCTCCCCGGTGAAAAACCTCTCCCTCGATTGCCGCCCGCTGGAGCATGCTCCGCTCGTCCGGCCCGAGCTGATCGAGGCGCGCCGCGAGCAACGCCTTCAGGGTTGGCGGGACGACAACCTCGCCGTCGGCCTCGCCGGCCATCGCGAGCATCTCCTCGATGAAGAGCGGGTTGCCGCCTGCGGCGCGAGCGATTCGCTCGCGAAGCTGCTCCGGAAGGTGCTGCGCAATCAGTTCCTCGACGTCTTCGTCGCCCAAGGGCTTGAGTCGGAGCGCCACCGGCCAGCCGGGGTTGCGCTCGTTGAGATCCGGCCGCGCCATGCAGAGCAGGAGGATCGAGGCGCCCGAGGAGAGGAGCGCGACGTGCTCGATCAGGTCGCGAAAAGTCTCCTCGCCCCATTGGATGTCATCGAAGACAACGACGAGCGGCTGCTCCGCCGCAGCTAGCTCCAGCGTCTTGCGGAAGGCCCAGGCGACCTCTTCGGCCGACGTTTCCAGCTCCCTCTCGCCGAGCAGCGACCGGATCGCCGTCGCGGCGGCATCGTCCGAAGGCAGTACGTTGAGCTGCTTCAGCACCTCGACAACAGGCCAGTACGTGATCCCATCGCCGTAGGGCAGGCAGCGGCCGCGGACAACCGTTGAATCGACCCGTGTCAGAACCTCCGCGACCAGCCGAGACTTGCCGACGCCCGCATCGCCGACGATGGTGAAAAGCTCGCAGCGCTGCTCGGCCCTCACACGCTCCAATGCTTCCTGGAGGAGCGCCAGTTCGCGGTCACGACCGACGAAAAGCCCTTTGTGGCGCGGCTCCGGCGCGTCGCGAACGCGCAGCAGCCGGTAAGCGGGAACCGGCTGGGCTTTCCCCTTCAATTCCAGCGACTCAAAAGACTCGACCTCGACCGCGTCGCGAACAAGCGCGAGCGTCGATTGACCGAGCAGGATCGCGCCTGGCTCCGCCGCCTGCTCCAGCCGAGCCGCGACATTCACCGCGTCACCTGTCGCGAGCCGCTCCTCGGTTCCCGTCACCACCTCACCCGTGTTCACTCCGACCCGCCCCTCGATTCCCAGCCCCGCGAACGCCTCCCGCATCTCCACCGCCGCCCGGCAAGCGCGCAACGCATCGTCCTCATGAACCCTAGGCACCCCAAACACCGCCATCACCGCATCCCCGATGAACTTCTCCACCGAGCCGCCGTGATGCTCGACGATCCCGCTCATCCGCTCGAAATACCGTGCCAACAATGCCCGCAGCGCCTCCGGATCCGTCGACTCCCCGAGCTTCGTTGATCCGGCCACGTCACAGAACAGCACCGTCACGACCTTCCGGCGCTCACTCGAACCCCCGCCAACCGCCCCACCGCATGCTTCGCAGAACCTTGCGGCATCGCTGTTCTCGTG